>NZ_JBEYKR010000033.1:0-52359 GCF_040703535.1 Streptomyces sp. NPDC007346 | reverse complement strand
GCGCAGCCGCCGTCCAGGGCCAAGGTCGTCTGGCTCAAGCAGGCGGCGCGTTCCACCCACACGGCAAAGCCCGGAAAGCTGCACTGCAAATAGATCGCCGCCGAGGCGCACGCGGCCCGGCCGGTCCGCCTCTTCGCCTCCTGAGGCACATCCGGCCCCGATCCACCGGGCACGCCCTGACCCCCGCCCTCAAGCACCAGGAGCCCCGCCATGCACCTCGGCCACCCCCACGACGGCCCCGCAGCCGTCAGCTCCGACGCCGCCCGCCCCGACGGCACCCGGCGCGCCCTGCGCATCGGCCTCGGCGGCCCCGTCGGCTCGGGCAAGACGGCCACCGTCGCCGCCCTCTGCCGCGAACTGCGCGACCGGTTCTCCATCGCCGTCGTCACCAACGACATCTACACCCAGGAGGACGCGGCCTTCCTGCTGCGCAACGCGGTCCTGCCGCCCGAGCGGATCCAGGCCGTCGAGACCGGTGCCTGCCCGCACACCGCGATCCGCGACGACATCTCCGCCAACCTCGAAGCCGTCGAGGACCTGGAGGACGCGGTGGGCCCGCTCGACCTGATCCTCGTCGAGTCCGGCGGTGACAACCTCACCGCCACCTTCTCCAAGGGGCTCGTCGACGCCCAGGTCTTCGTCATCGACGTGGCGGGCGGCGACGACATCCCGCGCAAGGGCGGCCCGGGTGTCACCACCGCCGACCTCCTCGTCGTCAACAAGACCGACCTCGCCCCCTACGTCGGCTCCGACCTCCGGCGGATGGCCCGCGACGCCGAGGAGCAGCGCGGCGACCTCCCCGTGCTCTTCACCTCCCTGACCTCCGCAGAGGGCGTCGGACCGGTCGCCGACTGGGTACGGGCGCGGCTCGCCGCCTGGACCGCATGAGCGTCCGCGCCACCGCCCGCCTCCGCGCCGAACCCGACGGCCGGGGAGGGAGTGCCCTGCCCGTTCTGGAGAGCGCCGGGCCGCTCGCGCTCCGCCGCACCCGCTCACCGCTGCCCGCCCACGCCCGGGTCACCGTGGTCGGCGCGATGAGCGCCCCCCTCAACGGCGACCGCCTGGCGATCGAGGCCGAGGCCACGGACGGCGCCCACCTCACCGTCGACACGGCGGCGGCCACCGTCGCGCTCCCGGGCCCACGGACGGACGGCGACCCGTCCACGTACACCGTCAAGCTGCGGGTGGGGGAGAGCGCCACCCTGCACTGGCTCCCCGAACAGCTCGTCTCCGCCCACGGCAGCCACCTGCACCAGACCACACGCGTCGAACTCGCGCCCACCGCACGCCTGTTGCTGCGCGAGGAACAGATCCTCGGCCGCCACGGCGAGCCCACCGGCGCCCTCACCACCCGGCTCACCGTCCACCGGGGAGGCCGCCCGCTCCTGGATCAGCAACTGTCCTACGGACCCGGCGCCCCCGGTGACTGGGACGGCCCCGCCGTCCTCGGCGGCCACCGGGCGACCGGCCAACTCCTCCTGGCCGACCCGTCCTTCGAGGACACCCCACGGTCCGCCCGCCTCCTGGGCCCCACGGCAGCCCTCACCCCGCTCGCCGGCCCCGCCGTTCTCGTCCAAGCGGTGGCCGCCGACGCCCGCCTGCTGCGCGCCATCCTGGACGAGGCCCTGCGCGAGCTGCTGGAAGGCCTCACATCAGAGGGAGACGGCGGCTGACTCCGCTGAGCGGACTCCCTTCGTCGGCCATGGGCCGGTGAAGAAGATGCCTACGGCCGGGGGCCCCGCTCAGCGGCGCCCCCGGTCGTACGCCTCCAGCCACGCGTCCTCCGCCGCGTAGTCGAAGAGCGCCTCCCCGTAGTTGCGCGCCATCTTCGGGAACGCCTCCCGCCAGTCCCGCCCCGCCAGCTCCCCGGCCAGCCACTCGACGGTCCCCGGCAGCGACTCCACGTACCCCGTCACCGGCCGGTACCCGAGCTCCCGCTCCGCCGCCGTCATGTCGTACACGACGGGATGGGCCCCGCTCCACGGCGTATCGCCCACGCTCTCCTCGGGCGGCGGACCGTCGACCGGAACCGTCTCCGTCTCCCGGCCGAGCACCCCGTCGATCGCCGCCCCGATCTCGGCGACGGTGGGCGCCTGCGGATCGGCCGCGTTGAGCACCCGCGAGCCGGGCCGGCGGGCGGCCAGCCGGATCAGCTCCGCCGCGTTCGCGACGTGGAGCGGGTGGAAGCGGCTCTCGCCGCCGTACGCGAGCACGCGCCGCCGGCGGCCGTCGAGCAGCCGCTTCACGAAGTACAGCTCGCGGGGTGTGCGGCAGTACGGGCCGTGGACCGCGCCCGCCCGCAGCAGGGTCACCGGCAGGGCGTCGCCCGCCGCCAGCAGCTCACGCTCCAGCTCCACCTTCCGGGTCCCGTACGAGGTGTCTCCCGGCTCCACCGTGCGCTGGGTCTCCGGCAGCGGCACGGGGTAGCGGGGGAAGCCGTCGGGCTCGGCCTGGGTGTCGAAGCTGCGGCCCCGGTCGTCCTCGTACACCGCGCCGCTGGAGATCACGACCGCCGAGCCGACCCGCCCGGCCAGAGACCTCAGCTGCCGGGCGTGGGCCGCGCCGAAGGCCACCATGTCGACCAGGACGTCGCAGCCGTCGCCGAGCGCCTTCTCCAGCGCGCCCTCCTCGTCCCGGTCGAGCGCCAGGGCCCGGACCCCGTCACCCCACCGGTCGTCCCGGCCGCCGCCGCGGGATACGGCGGTCACCTCCCAGCCGTCCCCGGCCAGCGCGTCCACCGCGGCCCGCCCGATCTGTCCCGTCGCTCCCAGCACCCACACGTGTCCCTGGTTCATACGCACGACGCTAGGGGGAGCGGGCCCGGCCGGACCAGCCCGCTCTGCCGGTGGCGAATTCGCCGTCAGCGTCGCAGCCCGGGGAACTTCCTCGGGGGCGCGGCCTCCTGCTCGGCGGCCTTCACCTTCGCCGCGTACTCGTCCACGTACTCCTGGCCCGACAGCTCCAGGATCGCGTACATGATCTCGTCCGTGACGGCCCGGATCGCGGCCTTCTGGTTCTCCATGCCCGCGTAGCGCGAGAAGTCCAGCGGCTCACCGAACCGGATCGCGACCTGCTTGATCTTCGGGACGACCTGGCCGGGCGGCTGGATCTCGAACGTACCGAGCATGGCGCACGGGACCACCGGCACCTGCGCGGTGATCGCCATCACCGCCACCCCGACCTTGCCCTTGTAGAGCCGGCCGTCGTGCGAGCGGGTGCCCTCGGGGTAGATCCCCAGCAGCTCGCCCCTGCTCAGCACTCCCAGGCCCTCGCGGATCGCCGCCTGTCCCGCGTCCTTGCCCGAGCGGTCCACCGGGATCTGCCCCGCGCTGCGGAAGAACGCGGCGGTGAGCCTGCCCCTGATCCCCGGGCCGGTGAAGTATTCGGCCTTCGCGAGGAAGGTGATGCGCCGCTTGATGATGGCGGGCATGAGGAAGTGGTCGGAGAAGGAGAGGTGGTTCCCGGCGACGATCGCCGCGCCCTCCTCCGGGATGTTCTCCAGCCCTTCGATACGAGGGCGGAACAGCACCCGCAGCAAGGGCCCCAGCACGACGTACTTCAGGACGTAATAGAACACCTTGCGGGTGCACCTCGCTCTGCCGGGTCGGCGTCAGGGCCGCTCACTGCCAGGTCGTGCGGACCACCAGGTCATGGTCGTGCCGGGAAGGGTCGGGGACGGTCGGTGCAGGCCCCGGCACGACCCGTGCGACCGGGGTGAACCGTCCCCCGGCTCGTACCCGCCGCAGGGCCCGTCAGGCGTGTGCCGCGGGGGTCAGGTGTCCTGGGTGGCCAGCATGCCGAGCGTGCACAGCCCCAGCACCACCCAGGCGAACCAGAGCCAGCCACTGCTTCCCAGCGCCACCGTGTAGGCCGTCACCGTCACCAGCGCCCCGGCGGTCATGTATCCCATGGTCTTCGTCGATCCGGACATGCGCGTACCCTCCTCGTCGGCCGCGCGGCCGTTCACCCCATGGTCACCCCGAGAGCGCCCCCCGCGCTACTGTCGCGCCTGCAATGACGCCAGATAGGCGTTGTACGCCGCCAGCTCCTTGTCGCCGTCACGGTCGGCGGCCCGGTCCGAGCGCTTGGCCGTGCGCTGCTCGGAGCGGTACCACTGGTAGACGAGCGCGATCAGCACCAGTACCGAGGGGATCTCGCTGAACGCCCACGCGATGCCGCCGGCCCAGTTCTGGTCGCTGAGGGCGTCGATGCCGAGCGAGGCGGGCGGATTCTCGTACGTCTTCACCATCGGCGTGCTCGCCATCATCAGCGCGATCCCGAAGAACGCGTGGAACGGCATCCCCGCGAACAGCTCCAGCATCCGCATCACGTAGCCGGGCCGGTGCGGGCCCGGGTCGACACCCATGATCGGCCAGAAGAAGACCAGGCCGACGGCGAGGAAGTGCACCATCATCCCGATGTGGCCGGGCTTGGAGCCCATGAGGAAGTCGAAGACCGGCGTGAAGTACAGCGCGTACAGGCTCGCGATGAAGATCGGGATCGTGAACGCCGGATGCGTGATGATCTTCATGTACCGGCTGTGCAGCAGCTTCAGGAGCAGCTCGCGCGGCCCGGTCCGGCCCCGGGCGGCGGGCGGCAGCGCGCGCAGCGCCAGCGTCACCGGGGCGCCCAGCAGCAGCAGGATCGGCGACAGCATGCTGATCACCATGTGCTGCACCATGTGCACGCTGAACATGACCATGCCGTAGTCGTTGAGCTTGGTGCACATCACCAGGGCGACGCTCAGCACGCCCACGACGAAGAAGACGATCCGGTTCACCGGCCAGCCGTCCCCGCGCCGACGCAGCCGCGCCACGCCGTACCCGTACAGGGCCAGCGCCAGGACGCAGCCGGTCAGGAAGAACGGGTCGGGTGAGAGCTCCAGCCCCCGCCCCAGCGTGAACGGCGGCAGATCCATGTTCATGCCGTGCCCGCTGTGATCCATCTGTTCACTCCCGCTGGGGACACGTCCCCGTTTCGTGCCGGTTGTCCGGTACAGCGTAGAACTGCCCCCGGCCGCGGTCGCGGCCGGGGGCAGTTCCGGGGGGCGCGACGGCTAGAGCACGCACTCCGCTTCGGCGTACCGCTCGGCCGGGACGGTCTTCAGCGTCTCGACCGCCTCCGCCAGCGGGACCATCACGATGTCGGTGCCGCGCAGTGCGGTCAGCATCCCGAACTCGCCCCGGTGCGCCGCCTCCACCGCGTGCCAGCCGAACCGGGTCGCCAGGACGCGGTCGTACGCGGTGGGGGTGCCGCCGCGCTGGACGTGGCCGAGGATGACCGGGCGGGCCTCCTTGCCGAGCCGCTGCTCCAGCTCCCCGGAGAGCTGCGTGGCCACCCCGGCGAACCGCTCGTGGCCGTAGACGTCCTTGACGCCCTGCTCGAACTGCATGGAGCCCGCGCGCGGCTTGGCGCCCTCGGCGACCACCACGATGGCGAACTTCTTGCCCGCGGAGAAGCGCTTGCCGACCAGCTCGGTCAGCTCGTCGATGTCGAAGGGGCGCTCGGGCACGACGATGGCGTGGGCGCCGGCCGCCATCCCGGAGTGCAGGGCGATCCATCCGGTGTGACGGCCCATGACCTCGACGATCAGCACCCGCTGGTGCGACTCGGCGGTGGTCTTCAGCCGGTCCAGCGCCTCGGTCGCGACCCCGACGGCCGTGTCGAAGCCGAAGGTGACGTCGGTGGAGGCGATGTCGTTGTCGATGGTCTTGGGGACCCCGACGATCGGCAGCCCGGCCTCGGAGAGGAGGTTGGCCGCCTTCAGCGTGCCCTCGCCGCCGATCGGGATGATGGCGTCCAGACCGAGGTCGGCGACATGCCCGCGGGCTTGCTCGACACCGTTGCGCAGATGCGCCGGCTGGACCCGGGAGGAGCCGAGGATCGTGCCGCCGCGGGCCAGGATGCCGCCCACCGCGTCGAGGTCGAGCTTGCGGTAGTCGGCCTCCAGCAGGCCCTTCCACCCGTCGTGGAAGCCGATGACCTCGTCGCCGTGGTCCACCACCGCGCGGTGCACGACGGAACGGATGACGGCGTTGAGGCCGGGGCAGTCGCCGCCGGAGGTGAGTACGCCAATGCGCATGGCCCGAGAACCTTTGCAACGTTAAGTCGACGACCGGACCACGTCGTCCGGTTGGAGTCCCGCCACCCTACCGGCGCGGGGTGGCGGGACCGAACCGGGCGTCCGCCTGCTGGACGGGCGCTCCGTTGAGCGGAAAAGGCCTCAGGCGGGCTGGGTCGCCGACGCGATCCGCTCGGCGCGCAGCGCCTCGTACCAGCGGTCGTCCGTGGGCGGCAGCGCGTTCACGTCGAGGGCCAGTTTCAGCAGGTGATCGGCGATCTGCGGGTTGCGGGCCATCACGGGGCCGTGCATGTACGTGCCGAAGACCGTGTCGTTGTACGCGCCCTCCGTGCCGTCCCCGGTGCCGTTGCCCCGGCCGAACCGCACCCGGGCGAACGGCCGTGCCGTCGGGCCGAGATGGGTGACGCCCTGGTGGTTCTCGAACCCGGTCAGCGCCTCCAGGCCGAGCTGCGGGTCGATGTCCGCCAGTACGTCGCCGACGCACCGGGAGCCCTCGCCGCGGGTGGAGACCACATCGAGCAGACCGAGGCCCTGCTCGCGCTCACCGAGGTCGTTGATGAACTCGTGGCCGAGGATCTGGTAGCCCGCGCAGACCGAGAAGATGATCGCGCCGTTGGAGGCGGCCCGGCTCAGCCCGCCGTCGCGGCGCAGCCGCTCCGCCGCCAGGCGCTGGGGCCGGTCCTCACCGCCGCCGATCAGGTAGATGTCGCCGGACGTCGGCACCGGCTGGTCGCTGCGCACGTCGACGCGCTGCACGTCCAGACCGCGCTGCCGGGCCCGCCGCTCCACGACCAGGGCGTTGCCCTGGTCGCCGTAGGTGCTGAGCAGGTCGGGGTAGACCCAGACCAGACGCAGACCGTTGTTGCTCATGCTTCGTCCTCTCCGGAGGTGGCCGGGGCCGGGGTCAGTTGCCGACACGACGGCGCAGATCCTGGAAGGCGGTGTAGTTGGCGATGACCTCGATACGGCCGGGCGGGGCGTACCGCACGGCCTCGTCGAGGTTCTCGCAGACCCGGAAGTCGAGACCGGCGACCTCGAGGCGGACCGCGAGGTCCAGCTTGCGGTCGCCGAGCACGAAGATCGGGTGGCCGGCCAGCTGGGTGTAGTCCACGTCCCAGAGCCAGGAGGTGTCCGTGCCGTCGGCGCCGCGGGCGTTGACGGAGAGGATCACCGGCGTCGGCGGCGGGTCGATCAGCGAGAACGTCTCCAGCCAGCCGGCCGGGTTCTTCGCCAGCAGCAGGCGCAGCTCACGGTCCTGGAAGGTGACGACGTCGTACCGTCCGGCCACCGCCTGCACCTGGTACATGCGCTCCAGCGCGACCTGCGGCGGCACGCCGAAGACGGCGGCGACGGCGGCCGAGCTGGTGGCGTTGGCCTTGTTGGCGCGGCCGGGCAGCTGGAGGTGGATCGGCCAGGCCGAACCGTGCGGGTCCAGGACGTAGTCGCCGTTGAGCGCCCAGCTCGGGGCGGGGCGGCGGAAGCCGCACTGCCCGCAGAACCAGTCGTCGCCGGGGCGCTGCATCACACCGCCGCAGGACGGGCAGGACCAGGCGTCGTCCTTCCACGCCTGTCCGGCCGCCACCCACACCACGTTGGGTGAGGACGAGGCCGCCCAGACGACCAGCGGGTCGTCCGCGTTGGCGATGATCACGGCCTTCGAGCCGGAGAGGCCCTCGCGCCAGTGCTCGGCCATCATCCGGGTCTCCGCCGCGCGGTCCAGCTGGTCGCGGGAGAGGTTGAGCAGCGCGATCGCCTTGGGGGTGGTGTCGCGGGCGACACCGGCGAGGTACTTCTCGTCGACCTCGATCACGCCGAACTTCGCGTCCGAGCCGCCGGCCAGCGCCGAGGTGATGCCCGCGGGCATGTTCGCGCCGAGGGCGTTGGACACGACGGGCCCGGCGGCCCGCAGTGCCTCGGCGATCAGCCGGGTGGTCGTCGTCTTGCCGTTCGTCGCCGACACGAGGATCACGTCCAGGTGCTGCGCCAGCCGCCCCAGCAGGTCGGGGTCGAGTTTGAGCGCCACCCGGCCGCCGATCACCGATCCGCTGCCCCGCCCCGCGGCGCGTGACACCGCCGCCGCGGCCTTGCCCGCCGTCACGGCCAGCTTGGCCCGCGGCGACAACGGCTCCGTGTTGCCTGCCATCGTCCTAGATCCTCCTTGCATCGGTCCGCGCCCAGCCTATCGATGTCCGGCGCGGCGGCCGTACCGCGGCACCACGGGAACTCCCGGGCAGCGGCGGAACGTACGCTTGAGCGCATGCGAAACCGCCCGATCCCCGGCAGTTCCGGACTCGTCCGTGAGATGAGTCTGCTCGGCGACCCGTTGCTCCACCGCGCCTGTGAGGACGTCACGGAGTTCGGGCCCTCGCTCGCGAAGCTGGTCGAGGACATGTTCGCCACGATGTACGCCGCACAGGGTGTCGGGCTCGCCGCCAACCAGATCGGCGTCCCGCTCAAAGTGTTCGTCTACGACTGTCCGGACGACGACGACGTCCGTCACCTGGGACACGTCGTCAACCCCGAACTGGTCGAGGCGGACGGACTCACCGTACGCGGACCGGAGGGCTGTCTGTCACTTCCGGGCCTGGAGGCGGGCACGGAACGCTTCGACCACGCGGTGGTCGAGGGGCTGACGATGACGGGGGAGCCGGTGCGGATCGCCGGGACGGGGTGGTTCGCCCGGTGCCTCCAGCACGAGTGCGACCACCTGGAGGGCCTGGTCTACACCGACCGGCTGACCGGGCTGCGGAGGTCCCGGGCGCTGCGGGCCGCGCGCCGGGCCCGCTGGGCGCGTAACGCCTGAGAAGGCCGTAGGGGGTCAGAACCCCGGGCCGCCCTGGACGTCGCGGTCGCCCGCCTCCGCCAGCCGTCCCCACAGCAGGTCGGCCAGGCTGCGCACCAGCCGCTCGCGGGAGCAGGGCCGGTCGCCGAGCCACCAGTCGCCGGCCGCGTGCATCATGCCGACGATGCCGTGGCCCCAGATGCGGGCCATCTGCTCGCTGTCGGGTCCCAGGTCCACCCGCTCGGCGATCACCTGGCCCAGCTCCTCGCCGAGGCGGCGCAGCAGCGGGGCCGAGTGGCGGCCGACGTCGAAGCCCTGCTCGGAGGAGAGGGCGATGCCGGCGGAGGTGGCGGAGTCGGCCGCTCCGTCGGCGGGATGCATCAGGAAGCGGTAGACCTGGGGGCGGGCCTCGATCGCGGCGAGGTAGGTGTCGAGCGTGGACTCCACCCGCTCGCGGCGCTCGGCGGGGGCGTCCAGGGCGGCGCGCAGGGCGCCGAGGAGGGCGTCGGTGTGGCGTTTGGCCAGGGCGCGGTAGAGGCCGCCCTTGTCCCCGAAGTGGCGGTAGAGGATGGGCTTGGTGATCCCGGCCTCGGCGGCGATCGCGTTCATCGACGCCTGCGGGCCGTCCCTGAGCACCACCCGGTCCGCTGCTTCGAGCAGTTCACGGCGGCGGGCCTCGGCCGCCGTCCGCGTTCGCTCGGCGCCGCGTGTGGTCTCCATGTCGTCCTCTCCCGCCCCTGGCCGTGCAACTTCTTCACGTCTGCTTCTTCGCGCCTGCGCAACGTAACACCCTGTCCGGCGTCGATGTCGATCAGCTCCAGGGCGGTTGACAGTACCTACTGTCCGGTAACAGACTGTGGTTACCGCAAGTAACGCATGTTTTTCACGGCAGTGCATGGAGGGGAAGATGGCCGAGTTCACGCTCGATCTCAACGATGACCAGAAGCAGGTCCGTGACTGGCTCCACGGCTTCGCGGCCGAGGTGATCCGCCCCGCGGCCGCGGAGTGGGACGAGCGTGAGGAAACGCCCTGGCCCGTCATCCAGGAGGCGGCCAAGGTCGGCATCTACTCCCTCGATTTCTACGCCCAGCAGTTCTTCGACCCTACGGGGCTCGGCATCCCCATGGCCATGGAAGAGCTCTTCTGGGGCGACGCGGGCATCGCCCTGTCGATCGTCGGTACGGGCCTGGCGGCCGTCGGCGTCCTCGCCAACGGCACCGAGGAGCAGATCGGCACCTGGATCCCGCAGATGTACGGCGACGCCGACGACGTGAAGGTCGCCGCCTTCTGCTCCTCCGAGCCCGACGCCGGATCCGACGTCGCCTCGATGCGTACGCGCGCGGTGTACGACGAGGCCAAGGACGAGTGGGTCCTCAACGGGACCAAGACCTGGGCGACCAACGGCGGCATAGCCAACGTCCACGTGGTGGTCGCCGTCGTCGACGCCGACCTCGGCTCCAAGGGGCACGCCTCCTTCATCGTGCCGCCGGACACCCCCGGCCTCTCCCAGGGCCAGAAGTTCAAGAAGCACGGCATCCGGGCCTCGCACACCGCCGAGGTGGTCCTGGAGGACGTCCGCGTCCCCGGCCACTGCCTGCTCGGCTCCAAGGAGAAGCTCGACGAGCGCCTCGCCCGCGCCCGCGAGCGCGCCAGGTCCGGCGGCGAGCGCGTCAAGAACGCGGCGATGGCCACCTTCGAGGCCTCCCGCCCGGCCGTCGGCGCCATGGCCGTGGGCACCGCCCGCGCCGCGTACGAGGTCGCCCTCGACTACGCGAAGACGCGCAGCCAGTTCGGCCGCCCGATCATCGACAACCAGGGCATCGCCTTCCAGCTCGCCGACATGCGCACCCGGATCGACGCGGCCCGGCTGCTGGTCTGGCGCGCCTCCTGGATGGCGGCCACCGGGAAGCCGTTCACCTCGGCGGAGGGCTCCATGTCCAAGCTCTACGCCAGCGAGGCCGCCAAGACGGTCACCGCGCAGGCCATCCAGATCCTCGGCGGCAACGGCTTCACCCGCGAGTACCCGGTCGAGCGGATGCACCGGGACGCGGCGATCTACACCATCTTCGAGGGCACCAGCGAGATCCAGCGCCTGGTGATCGCCCGCACCCTGTCGGGCATGCCGATCCGCTAGCGGCGGGCAGGCGGAAGGGGGCCGCCCGGGACACACGTCCTGGACGGCCCCCTTGCCCCGCCTCCGCTCAGCCGGGCAGCTGGGCCTCGATCGCCGCCACGACCTCCGGCGACTCCGGCTCGCTGCGCGGCCGGATGCGGGCCACCGGCTCACCGGCCGGCGAGATCACGAACTTCTCGAAGTTCCACTGGACGTCCCCGGCCTCCCCGTCCGCGTCCGCCAGCTTCGTCAGCTCCGTGTACAGCGGGTGCCTCTCCGCCCCGTTGACGTCGACCTTCTCCAGGAGCGGGAAGGTGACGCCGTACGTCGTCGAGCAGAAGGTCCGGATCTCCTCCGCGCTCCCCGGCTCCTGCCCGGCGAACTGGTTGCACGGCACACCGAGCACGGTCAGGCCCCGGTCCCCGTACGTCTGCTGCAACCGCTCCAGGCCCTCGTACTGCGGGGTGAGCCCGCACTTGGACGCCACGTTCACCAGCAGGACGGCCCGGCCGCTCCAGGCGCCCAGGGTGGTCGGCTCACCGGTGAGGGTGTGCAGCGGAATGTCGTGCAGCGTCATGAAGCTCTCCCTGATCATCGCGTGCGTGGTGCTCGTCGTGCGGCCCGCCGCTCATGCGGCGGCGAGCTCCTTGTAGTAGAAGGTGGTCGGCTTGAGGCTGCCCGCCGGGTCGGCCGCGTATCCCGGCACGGAGCCCACTTCCGTCCAGCCGGCCTTGCGGTAGACCTGTTCGGCCAGGCTGCCGCGCTCGGTGTCCAGGATCAGCAGCGTGATCCCCTCCACCCGCGCGTACGCCTCCACGGCCTCCAGCAGCGCCCGGCCGAGGCCCTGGCCACGGGCGGCGGGGCGGACCATCAGCTTGGCGACCTCCGCGCGGTGGCGGGCGTTCGGCAGCGGCGCCCGGAGCAGGGCGATCGTTCCGGCGACCCGACAGCCCTCCCGGGCGATCCAGATGGAGACCTCTCCCAGCTCCACGGCCGCCGCGCGCTCCCGCCACCAGACGGCGGCCTTCTCCCGGTCCAGCGGGGCCAGGAAGCCCACTGAGGAGCCCTCCTCGACGGTCTCCACCAGCAGCTCGGCCATCTCATCGGCGTACGTGACCAGCTCGGGGGCGCTCACGTGGACGATCTCGGTCATGGGGTACGGGGTCCTTTCAAGCGGAACGGTCACGGTGCGGACGTCGGGCGCACCGGTCAGGGCCCGATACGGCTCCCGATGAGGAAGGATCTCCCCTGTGCAGTCTCCCGAACCCTTTCCCGAACCGCTGCCCGCAGTCGACCGCGAGGAGCATTCCGGTGACGCCCCGACCCGCCGCCTGATCCGCTGCCGCCTCTGCGGCCGCCCCCTCACCGGAGCCGACTCCCGCCGCACCGGCCTCGGCCCGTCCTGCGACGCCAAACTGCACCCCGCGCCGCCCGACATCCGCACCCGCCGCCACGAGGTCGAGCAGGACACCCTGCCCGGCACCTGAGCTACCCCTCCAGCCGCCGGAACAGCCCCTCCTGCACCACCGACACCAGCAGCTGCCCCGAGCGGTCGTAGATCCAGCCGCGCGCCAGACCGCGCCCGCCCGTCGCGATCGGCGACTCCTGGTCGTACAGGAACCACTCGTCCGCCCGGAAGGGCCGGTGGAACCACATGGCGTGGTCCAGGGACGCCATGTCGAAGCCGCGCGGGCCCCACAGCGGCTCCACCGGGATGCGCACCGCGTCCAGCAGCGTCATGTCGCTCGCGTACGTCAGCGCGCAGGTGTGCACCAGCGGGTCGTCGCCCAGCGGGCCCACCGCCCGCATCCACACCGCGCTGCGCGGATCGGCGTCCTCGATCTCCTCACGCGTCCAGCGCAGCCGGTCGGCGTAGCGGATGTCGAAGGGCTGGCGCCGGGCCATCCGCTCCAGCGCCTCCGGCAGCTCGCCCAGGTGCTCGCGCACCTCGTCGGCGACCGTGGGCAGCTCCTCCGGGTCCGGGACGATCCGGGCCGGCGGCAGCTGGTGCTCGAAGCCCGCCTCCTCGGGGCGGTGGAAGGAGGCCGTCAGGTTGAAGATCGTCCGGCCCTCCTGGACGGCCGTCACCCGCCGGGTGGTGAAGGACCGGCCGTCGCGCACCCGCTCCACCTGGTAGACGATCGGCACCCCGGGATGCCCCGGCCGCAGGAAGTAGGCGTGCAGCGAGTGCACCGGGCGGTCCCCGTCCGTGGTGCGGCCCGCCGCCACCAGCGCCTGGCCCGCGACCTGCCCGCCGAAGACCCGTTGCAGGGACTCCTCCGGGCTGCGGCCCCGGAAGATGTCGACCTCGATCCGCTCCAGGTCGAGAAGGTCGACCAGGCCCTCCGCCGGGTTCGTCATGCGTGCGCTCTCCGCTTCCGTGTCAGGGATCCGTTCACAGCTGGCCGACCTCGGTGACCCGGACGACCGCCCGGCCCTCCTCGTCGGAGGCGGCCAGGTCCACCTCGGCCTTGATGCCCCAGTCGTGGTCGCCCGCCGGGTCCGCGAACGCCTGCCAGACCCGCCACAGCCCGTGCGCCGGGTCCTCCTCGATCTTCAGCAGCTTCGGACCGCGCGCGTCCGGACCGGTACCGATCTCCTCGTGCGCGTCCCAGTACGCGTCCAGGGCCTCGCCCCACGCGTCCTCGTCCCACCCGCAGTCGCCGTCCAGCTCACCCAGGTCACGCGCCCGGTCCAGCGCGGCCAGCTCCACCCGCCGGAACATCGCGTTGCGCACCAGCACCCGGAAGGCGCGGGTGTTGGCCGTGACCGGCTTGACCTCGTCCGCCTTCTCCTGCGCCTGCTCGGCCGTCTCCACCTCCGGGTTGGCCAGCTGCTCCCACTCGTCCAGCAGACTGGAGTCCACCTGGCGGACCATCTCGCCGAGCCAGGAGATCAGGTCCTGGAGGTCCTCGGACTTCACGTCGTCCGGGATCGTGTGCTCCAGCGCCTTGTACGCGCTCGCCAGATACCGCAGCACGATGCCCTCGGTCCGGGCCAGCTCGTAGTGCGAGGTGAACTCGGTGAAGGTCATGGCCCGCTCGAACATGTCCCGGATCACCGACTTCGGCGACACCGGGTGGTCGTTCACCCACGGGTGGCTCGTGCGGTACACGTCGTAGGCGTGCCACAGCAGCTCGCTCAGCGGCTTGGGGTACGTGACCTCCTGGAGCCGCTCCATCCGCTCCTCGTACTCGACCCCGTCCGCCTTCATCTGCCCCACGGCCTCGCCGCGCGCCTTGTTCTGCTGGGCGGCCAGGATCTGCCGGGGATCGTCCAGCGTCGACTCCACGACCGAGACCATGTCCAGCGCGTACGAGGGGGATTCGGCGTCCAGCAGGTCGAACGCGGCCAGTGCGAACGTCGACAGCGGCTGGTTGAGCGCGAAGTCCTGCTGGAGGTCGACCGTCAGCCGCACGATCCGCCCCTCGGCGTCGGGCGTCTCCAGCTGCTCCACCACCCCGCCGTCCAGCAGCGAACGGTAGATGGCGATGGCCCGGCGGATGTGCCGCAGCTGCGCCCGGCGCGGCTCGTGGTTGTCCTCCAGCAGATGCCGCATCGCCTCGAAGGCGTTGCCGGGGCGGGCGATCACCGCGAGCAGCATCGTGTGCGTGACCCGGAACCGGGAGCTCAGCGGCTCCGGCTCGGACTGGATCAGCTTGTCGAACGTGGTCTCCGACCAGGCGACGAACCCCTCGGGGGCCTTCTTACGGACCACCTTGCGCTTCTTCTTCGGGTCGTCGCCCGCCTTCTTGACGGCCTTCTCGTTCTCGATGACGTGCTCGGGGGCCTGCGCCACCACGAACCCGGCCGTGTCGAACCCGGCCCGCCCGGCGCGCCCCGCGATCTGGTGGAACTCCCGCGCCCGCAGCGTGCGCACCCGGGTCCCGTCGTACTTGGTGAGCGCCGTGAACAGCACCGTACGGATGGGTACGTTGACGCCGACGCCGAGCGTGTCCGTCCCGCAGATCACCTTCAGCAGCCCCGCCTGGGCCAGCTTCTCCACCAGGCGGCGGTACTTGGGCAGCATGCCCGCGTGGTGCACCCCGATGCCGTGGCGCACGTACCGGGAGAGGTTCTGGCCGAACTTGGTGGTGAAGCGGAAGCTGCCGATCAGATCGGCGATCTTCTCCTTCTCCTGCTTCGTGCACATGTTGATGCTCATCAGCGACTGCGCCCGCTCGACCGCCGCCGCCTGCGTGAAGTGCACGATGTAGACCGGCGACTGCCGGGTGTCCAGCAGCTCGGTGAGCGTCTCGGTGATCGGCGTGAAGCGGTACTCGTAGCTCAGCGGCACCGGGCGGGTCGCCGAGCGCACCACGGAGGTGGGGCGCCCGGTGCGCCGGGTCAGGTCCTTCTCGAACATCGAGACGTCGCCGAGCGTCGCCGACATCAGCACGAACTGCGCCTGCGGCAGCTCCAGCAGCGGGATCTGCCACGCCCAGCCCCGGTCCGGCTCGGCGTAGAAGTGGAACTCGTCCATCACGACCTGGCCGATGTCGGCGTACTTGCCGTCGCGCAGCGCGATGGAGGCCAGCACCTCGGCCGTACAGCAGATCACCGGGGCGTCCGCGTTGACCGAGGCGTCACCGGTGAGCATGCCGACGTTCTCGGTACCGAAGAGCTTGCACAGGTCGAAGAACTTCTCCGAGACCAGCGCCTTGATCGGCGCGGTGTAGAAGGTGACCTTGTCCTGGGCCAGCGCGGTGAAGTGCGCGGCCGCGGCCACCAGGCTCTTCCCGGAGCCGGTCGGGGTGGAAAGGATCACGTTCGCCCCGGAGACCACCTCGATCAGCGCCTCCTCCTGAGCCGGATAAAGCGTGATGCCCTGGCTCTCGGTCCATGACGAGAAGGCCTCGAAGAGGGCGTCCGGGTCGGCGGTCTGCGGCAGCTGGTCGATGAGGGTCACGCCCCCATCTTGCCTGCCTTCCGCCCGGATGAGGGAACCGGCGGACGGCAGGAAGATCACGGACGATACGCTGCGCACTCAACCAGCCCATGCCGCACCGGTGATGGGCGCACCATGCTCTGGGGGCGGAACAAGCCATGATGGGACCGGCACACTCTCTGTCAGGGGCGGCGGCCTGGCTGGGGGTGGGCGCGGCGGCGGCCGCCGCGGGCCACACGATGCCCTGGCCCGTCCTCGTCGTCGGAGCGCTGATCTGCGCGGGCGCCGCCCTCGCCCCCGACCTCGACCACAAGTCCGCGACCATCTCCCGCGCCTTCGGCCCCATCTCCAAGGGGCTCTGCGAGATCGTCGACAAGCTCTCCTACAGCGTCTACAAGGCCACCAGGGGCCCCGGCGACCCCCGCCGCACCGGAGGCCACCGGACGCTGACCCACACCTGGGTCTGGGCCGTGCTCGTCGGTGGCGGCGCCTCCGCCGCCGCGATCTTCGGCGGCCGCTGGGCCGTCCTCGGCATCCTCTTCGTCCACCTGGTGCTCGCGGTCGAGGGGCTGCTCTGGCGCGCCGCCCGGGTCTCCAGCGACGTCCTGGTCTGGCTGCTCGGCGCCACCAGCGCCTGGATCCTCGCGGGCGTCCTGGACCAGCCCGGCAACGGGGCGAACTGGTTCTTCGAAGCCCCCGGCCAGGAGTACATGTGGCTCGGCCTGCCCATCGTGCTCGGCGCCCTGGTCCACGACATCGGGGACGCGCTGACCGTCTCGGGCTGCCCGATCCTGTGGCCCATCCCGATCGGCCGCAGGCGCTGGTACCCGATCGGACCGCCGAAGGCCATGCGGTTCCGGGCCGGCAGCTGGGTGGAGATGAAGGTGCTGATGCCCGGATTCATGGTGCTCGGGACAGTGGGCGGGGCAGCCGCCCTCAACTACATATGACGCACCGGCCCGGTTGCGGGCGGGCGGCCCGCCCGGCCCCGTAGCACCATGGCCGCATGCTGCTCGCCGAGCTCGCCCAGGTCTCCCTGGAGGTCGCCGCCACCTCCGCCCGGTCCAGGAAGGTGGCGCTCCTGGCCGCGCTCTTCCGGGACACCGGCCCCGACGACGTACCCGTGGTCATCCCGTACCTCGCCGGACGGCTGCCCCAGGGCCGCATCGGCGTCGGCCGGCGGAGCCTGGGCGACCCCGTCGAGCCCGCCGCGGTGGCCACCCTCACCGTCACCGAGGTCGACGCCGAGCTGACCGCACTGGCGGCCGTCTCCGGCCCCGGCTCCCAGGCCCTGCGCGGCGAGCGGCTGCGCGCCCTGTTCGCCGCCGCCACCGCCGACGAGCAGCACTTCCTGAAGGCCCTGCTCACCGGGGAACTCCGCCAAGGCGCCCTGGACGCCGTCGCCGCCGACGCGCTGGCCCGCGCCGCCGAGGCCCCGCCCGCCGACGTCCGCCGGGCCGTGATGCTCGCCGGATCGCTCCAGGAGGTGGCCCGGACCCTCCTCGCGGACGGACCCGCCGCGCTGGCCGCCTTCCGCCTCACCGTGGGCCGGCCCGTCCAGCCGATGCTGGCCCACACCGCGGCCTCCGTCACCGAGGCCGTCGACAAGCTGGGCCCCTGCGCCGTGGAGGAGAAGCTCGACGGCATCCGGGTCCAGGTCCACCGGGACGGCGACCGGGTCCGCGCCTACACCCGGACCCTCGACGACATCACCGACCGGCTGCCCGAACTCGTCACCGCCGTCACCGCGCTGGAGACCGGGCGCTTCATCCTGGACGGCGAGGTGATCGCGCTGGGGGAGGACGGCAGGCCGCGCCCCTTCCAGGAGACCGCCGCCCGGGTGGGCTCACGCCGTGACGTGGCCGCCGCGGCCGCCGGCGTACCCGTGGTCCCCGTCTTCTTCGACGCCCTCTCCGCCGACAGCGAGGACCTGCTCGACCTCCCCTACGCCGAGCGCCACGCCATCCTGGCCCGGCTGCTCCCCGAGACGTTGCGGGTCCGGCGCGCCCTGGTGAGCGACCCGGCGGACGCCGGTGCCCGCCGGGCCGCCGAGGAGTTCCTCGCCCGGACCCTGGAGCGGGGTCACGAGGGGGTCGTGGTCAAGGACCTGGCCGCCGCCTACAGCGCCGGCCGCCGGGGCGCCTCCTGGCTCAAGGTCAAGCCGGTGCACACCCTGGACCTGGTGGTGCTGGCCGCCGAATGGGGGAGCGGCCGGCGCACCGGGAAGCTCTCCAACCTCCACCTGGGCGCGCGCCGCCCCGACGGTACGTTCGCGATGCTCGGCAAGACCTTCAAGGGACTCACCGACGCCCTGCTGGAGTGGCAGACCGGGAAGCTGCGGGAGCTGGCGACCGGCGAGGAGGGGCACGTCGTGACCGTACGCCCGGAACTCGTCGTGGAGATCGCCTACGACGGACTCCAGCGCTCCACCCGCTACCCGGCGGGCGTCACCCTCCGCTTCGCCCGGGTCCTGCGCTACCGCGAGGACAAGACCGCGCAGGAGGCGGACACCGTGGAGACGGTCCTCTCCCGGCAGCGCTGAGCGCGCGCCCCCGTCCCCACACTGCGGTGAGCGCGCCCCCGTCCGCACAGACGGCGGTGAGCGCGCTCCCGTCCGCACACAGCGCTGAGCGCGCCCCGTCCGCACAGGGCGCGCTCACCGGGCGGGTCAGTGCTTGATGACCGCCGACTCCGTGTGCTCCTTGATCTGCTCGGGCGTCAGATAGGCGTCCGTGTACTCGAAGTCCCGCAGCGTGGCCGGTTTGCGGGACTGGAACCCGGTCCGTACGAAGTCGTCACCGGCGACCGCGTTGAGCATCCAGTTCGTCAGGACCCGGGTCTTGGCGACGTTCGTCCGCAGCGCCGACCAGTGGTAGCCGCGCGCCACGGCCTGGGCGGGCAGCCCGTGCAGCTCGATGCCCAGCGGCTTGGAGACCGCGTCCGTGCCACCGAGGTCCACGACGAGCCCCAGGTCCCTGTGGACGTAGTCCTTGAGCGGCTGACGGCGCAGCGAGGCGATCAGGTTGTCCGCCGCCACCTTGCCCTGGCGCATCGCGTGCTGCGCGGTCGGCGGGCAGACCGCCCCGTCACCCTTGGCCAGGTCGGGCACGGCGGCCGCGTCACCGAGCGAGAACACCCCGTCCGCGCCCGGCAGCGTCAGTTGCGGCGTCATGGCCAGCCGGCCGCGTACGGTGTCCGCGCCGAGCGTGGCGATCAGCGGACTGGCGGCCACCCCCGCGGTCCAGATCAGGGTCCGGCAGGGCAGCACCCGGCCGTCGGTGAACGTCACCTCCTCCGCGGAGGCCTTGGCGATGGAGACCCCGAGCGACACCTCGATGTTCCGCTTGCGGAGCACCTCCAGGGCTGCCAGCCCCAGCTTGTCGCCCAGCTCGGGCATCAGCTTGGGCGCGATGTCGATCAGGTGCCACTTGATCAGCTTCGGGTCCAGCCGGGGGTAGTGCCGGATGGCGTTGGTGGTGAGGCGCTGGAGGCAGGCGGCCGTCTCCGTGCCCGCGTAACCGCCGCCGACCACGACGAACTGGAGCCGGGAGGCCCGCTCCGCCTCGTCCTGGCTGGCGTCGGCGAGATCGAGCTGGGCGATGACGTGGTCGCGTACGTACGCCGCCTCCGCCAGGGTCTTCATCCCACGGGCGTGGTCCAGCAGCCCGGGGATGTCGAACGTCCGGGTCACACTGCCCGCGGCCAGCACGATGTAGTCGTACGGCTCGTTCACGATTTCGTCCGTGATCTTCCGGACGACGCAGACCTTCGCCTTCGTGTCCACGCCGATCGCTCCGCCGGGGATGATCCGGGTGCGGTGGCGGCGGCTGCGGCGCAGGGAGACCGCGACCGACTGGGGGGTGAGCACGCCGGAGGCCACCTGGGGCAGCAGCGGCAGGTAGAGCTGGTAGGAGAACGGCGTGACGAGCGCGATATCGGCCTCGCCCGGAGCGAGTTTGCGCTCCAGCCGCTGTACACATTCGACACCTGCGAAGCCGGCGCCGACGACGAGAATCCTGGGTGGTGCCACGGTCTGCGTCCCTTCTCGGGCTTGCGTGGTTCTGCGCTCGCCTGCCCCGTATACCGGCCGATGCACTCCTCATCCTCACCGGATGCCACCGAGTCCGCCTCCCGGCAGGGGTGAAACGGGGGCCGCTCACAGCGCCGGGGCGACCGAGAGCTCCCGCAGCCAGTAGGCGGCCTCGGCATGCCCCGGGGCCTCCGGCAGGCCGGGCGGGGCGGGGAACATCCGCCCCCACGAGGCGGCGCGCCCGAGCGCGGCCAGCCGCCACGCCAGGCTCACCGCACGGCGCAGCCCGGCCGCCGTGACGCCCCCGCCGGTCCACGGCTCCAGATAGGCGTCCCGCAGCCGGGGCAGCACCTCGGGGCCGCAGCGCTCACGGGCCGCACGGGCGGGGACCAGCAGGCTGCAGAACGGGTGGCCGACCAGGGCGTCGCCCCAGTCGAAGAAGGCGAACCGGCCGGGCGCGGGGGCGAGGAGCTGGCTCTCGTGCAGATCGGCGTGGTCCAGCGAGTCCGCGACCCCCGACGACGCCAGCTCCTGGCACCACTCGGCGACCCGGGGCCGCAGAGCCTCCAGCGCCACCCGGTCCTCCCGGGTCAGCGCGGCGTTCTGTGCGACCAGCCGGTCGAACAGCTCCGGCAGGGCGCGCGGCCGGGCCGAGGGCACGCCCAACGCCTCGATCGCCTCCGCGTGCGGGGTCAGCGCCCGCTGCATCGCGGCGTACTGGCGCAGCGGCTCCTCCCAGTACCCCGGATCGTCCGGCTGTGCCTCGAGCACCCGCGACAGCACCGGGCCGCCGTCCGGGACGAGGATCCAGCCGCGTTCCGCCTCGACGGCGAGCGGGGTGAGCACGTGCGCCGGGACCCAGCGGGCCAGGGCCCGGGTGAGCCCCGCCTCGAAGGCGGCGCCGGGCGGCACCGCCTTGAACCACACGGGAGCCCGCCCCGCGACGGCCAGTCGCACCAGCACCGACCAGGGACGCAGCCGCACCCGCCGGGGGCCCGTCTCCGCCAGCCCGTGGGCGGCCAGCCCCTCGGCGATCCAGCCGAGGGCCTCCGCCCGCCAGACGGGGTCCTCCCACGGGGTCACGGCATCCGGGAAGCGCCCCCGGTCCACGGTCACGGTCTCGTCGGCCACGGCCTCGTCGTCGATGCTCACCGGCCCATGGGATCACCGGACCGGGCGGGAACGCACCGCGATTTCCCGCTGCTCGGAGAGGGCCGCCCGCTCTCCCCGGCCGTACGCGGGGAACGGTGCGGGCCCCCTGCGCCCCTCAGGACAGCGGGAGTTCGGCCGCCCGCGGATCTGCGCCCGCATGCGAGGATGCTGCGGTGACCACACCGCCCTCCCCACCCGTGGCCGACAGCCCGCCCCGCGACCAGGTCCTGGGCCCCCGAGCCGCGGCGGTCCTCGTCTTCGGCTCCTCGGCCGCGGTCCTGGTGGTCGAGATCGTCGCGCTGCGACTGCTGGCCCCGTACCTCGGCCTCACCCTCGAGACCAGCACCATGGTGATCGGCATCGCCCTCACCGCCATCGCCCTCGGCTCCTGGCTGGGCGGGCGCGCCGCCGACCAGGTCGATCCGCACCGGCTCATCGGCCCCGCGCTCGGGGTCTCGGGCGTGGTCGTCGCGCTCACCCCGCTGCTGCTGCGCACCACCGCCGAGTGGGCCGCGCCGCTGCTCCTGCTGGTCGCGGCGGGGACCCTCCTCGTGCCCGGCGCGCTGCTCTCCGCGGTGACCCCGCTCGTGACCAAGCTGCGGCTCACCACCCTCGCCGAGACCGGGACGGTGGTGGGCCGGCTCTCCGGCGTGGGCACCTTCGGCGCCATCGTCGGCACGGTCCTCACCGGGTTCGTCCTCATCTCGCGGCTGCCCGTCAGCTCCATCCTGATCGGCCTCGGAACCCTGCTGGTGCTCGGCTCCGCGCTGGTCGGGTGGCAGGCGCGCCGCCTGCGCCGGGCCCCGGCCGTGGCGCTGGCCACCGTCGTCGCCGGTTCCCTGGCCACCGCGTTCGCCCCCGGCGGCTGCGACGCGGAGACCCGCTACCACTGCGCCCAGGTCGTCGCCGACCCCGACCGGGCCACCGGCCGCACCCTGGTCCTGGACGGCCTGCGCCACTCCTACGTCGACGTCGGCGACCCGGCCCACCTCAAGTTCGCCTACGTGCGCGCCATCGCGTCCGTGGTCGACACCGCGTTCCCCGCGGGCGAGCCGCTCGCCGCCCACCACATCGGAGGCGGCGGCCTCACCTTCCCCCGCTACCTCGCCACCGCGCGCCCCGGCACCCGCAGCCTGGTCTCCGAGATCGACGGCGGCGTCGTGCGCATCGACCGCGAACAGCTCGGCCTGGGGGCCTCCGCCGGCATCGACGTACGCGTGGAGGACGCCAGACTCGGCCTGAAGCGGCTGGACACCGACAGCCGCGACCTCGTCGTCGGCGACGCCTTCGGGGGCGTCAGCGTGCCGTGGCACCTCACCACCTCGGAGGCGCTGAGCGAGGTCCGCCGGGTGCTCAAGGACGACGGCCTGTACGTCGCCAACCTCATCGACCACGGCGAACTGGCCTTCGCCCGCGCCGAGGCCGCCACCCTCACCCGGGTCTTCGCGCACGTCGCCCTCATCGGCGCCCCCGCGGACATCGGCCTCGACCCGGCCGCCACCCCCGTGGGCGGCAACCTGCTGGTGGTCGCCTCCGGCCGTCCGGTCGACGCGCCCGCGATCCAGAAGGCCCTGGACGCCCGCGAGACCGGCTGGCGGATCGCCACCGGCGACACCGTGACCGCCTGGACCGGCGACGCCCCGGTCCTCACCGACGACCACGCACCCGTCGACCAGCTCCTCCAGCCCCACCGCACCCGGACGGTACGGTGAGGCCGGCGGGCCTCACCCGTGCCAGGACCGCCACAGCGCCGCGTACGCGCCGTCCGCCGCCACCAGCTCGTCATGGCTGCCCAGCTCGCTGATCCGGCCGTCCTCCACCACCGCGATGACGTCCGCGTCGTGCGCGGTGTGCAGCCGGTGCGCGATGGCCACCACCGTACGGCCCTCCAGCACCCGGGCCAGTGAACGCTCCAGATGACGGGCGGCCCGCGGGTCCAGCAGCGACGTCGCCTCGTCCAGCACCAGCGTGTGCGGGTCGGCCAGGACCAGACGGGCCAGCGCGATCTGCTGCGCCTGCGCCGGGGTCAGCGCGAACCCGCCCGAACCGACCTCGGTGTCCAGCCCCTTGTCGAGCCCCTTCGCCCAGCCGTCCGCGTCCACCGCGGCCAGCGAGGCCCACAGCTCGGCGTCCTTCGCCCCGTCCCGGGCCAGCAGCAGGTTGTCCCGCAGCGAGCCGACGAAGACGTGGTGCTCCTGGTTGACCAGGGCCACATGCTTCCGGACCCGCTCCGCCGTCATCCGCGACAGCTCGGCCCCGCCGAGCGTCACCTCACCGATGCGCGGGGCGTAGATACCGGCCAGCAGCCGGCCCAGCGTCGACTTGCCCGCGCCCGAAGGGCCGACCAGGGCGAGCCGGGTGCCCGGAGCCACCTCCAGCGACACCTGGTGCAGGACGTCGACGCCCTCCCGGTACCCGAAGCGCACCTCGTCCGCCCGTACGTCCCGGCCGTCCGGCCCGACCGCCGCGTCACCGGCGTCCGGCTCGATCTCCCGTACGCCCACCAGCCGCGCCAACGACACCTGGGCGACCTGGAGTTCGTCGTACCAGCGCAGGATCAGGCCGATCGGGTCGACCATCATCTGGGCCAGCAGCGCCCCCGTGGTCAGCTGCCCGACCGTCAGCCAGCCCTCCAGCACGAACCAGCCGCCGAGCAGCAGGACCGCGCCGAGGATCGTCACGTACGTCGCGTTGACGACCGGGAAGAGCACCGAGCGCAGGAACAGGGTGTAGCGCTCCCAAGCCGTCCACTCGGTGATCCGCCGGTCCGACAGCGCCACCCGGCGGGCGCCGAGCCGGTGCGACTCCACGGTCCGCCCGGCGTCCACGGTCTCGGCGAGCATGGCGGCGACGGCCGCGTAACCGGCGGCCTCCGAGCGGTACGCGGACGGCGCGCGCCGGAAGTACCAGCGGCAGCCCACGATCAGCACCGGCAGCGAGACCACCACGGCCAGCGCCAGCGGGGGAGCGGTCACGGTGAGCGCGCCGACCAGCAGCCCGGCCCAGACGACGCCGATCGCCAGCTGCGGCACGGCCTCCCGCATCGCGTTGGCCAGCCGGTCGATGTCCGTGGTGATCCGGGAGAGCAGATCACCGGTCCCGGCCCGCTCCAGCACCCCGGGCGGCAGCCCCACCGACCGTACGAGGAAGTCCTCGCGCAGGTCGGCGAGCATCTCCTCGCCCAGCATGGCCCCGCGCAGCCGCATGGACCGGGTGAACACCGTCTGGACGACCAGCGCGAGGGCGAAGATCGCCGCGGTGCGCTCCAGATGCAGGTCGGTGACCCCGTTGGACAGGTCCTCGACCACCGAGCCGAGCAGGTACGGTCCGGCGATCGACGCGACGACCGCCACCGCGTTGGCGCCGATCAGCAGGACGAAGGCCTTGCGGTGACGCCGCAGCAGGTGCCGTACGTAACTCCGTACGGTCGTGGGACTGCCCACGGGCAGGGTGGTGGCCGACTCCGGGGCGGCCGGGTCGTACGCCGGTGGTGCGACGCCGATCATGCCCTCTCCTCGATTTCCTGGGTGCTCTTCGGGGCGCTCTTCATGGCGGGGACGGTTTCGACGCCCTTCAGGGCGTTCGCCGCGGCCTCGTCGTCGGTCTCGCGGGTGACGACGGCCCGGTAGCGCGGTTCGGTGCGCAGCAGCTCGCGGTGGGTGCCCGCGGCGACCACCGTGCCCTCATGGACGAGGACGACCCGGTCGGCGACGTCCAGCAGCAGCGGCGAGGAGGCGAACGCGACCGTCGTACGGCCCCGGCGCAGCCCCGCCACCCCGGCGGCGACGCGCGCCTCGGTGTGCGAGTCGACGGCGGAGGTCGGCTCGTCGAGCACCAGCGCCTCCGGATCGGTGATCAGCGACCGGGCCAGCGCGAGGCGCTGGCGCTGACCGCCGGAGAGGGACCTGCCCCGCTCGGTGATCCGGGTTCGCAGCGGGTCCCGGTCGTCGTCCGGGGACGCCTGGGCCAGGGCGGCGAGCACATCGCCGCACTGCGCGGCCTCCAACGCGTCCTCGGCGGTGACCAGGCCCGAGGACGGCACGTCCAGCAGCTCCTGGAGCGTGCCGGAGAGCAGCACCGGGTCCTTGTCCTGGACCAGGACCGCCGTCCTGGCGGTGTCCAGCGGCAGTTCGTCCAGCGCGACGGCGCCGAGCAGGACCGAGGGGGCCTGCTCCTTCGCCGGGGTGTCGTCGTCGCCGGCCGGAGAGCCGCCGGTCCGGGAGTCGTCGTACCGGGAGTCGTCGTACTGGGCGTGGCCGCCGAGCCGCTCGGCCAGCCGCCCCGCCTCGTCCGGGTCGCCGCAGACGACGGCGGTGAACTTCCCCTGGGGGGCCATCAGCCCGGTGGCGGGGTCGTACAGGTCGCCCGAGGGGACCCCCGCCTCGGTGGCCGTCCGGTCGCTGCGGCGCAGCGACAGCACCCGTACGGCGCGCTGTGCGGACGGCCGGGAGAAGGAGTAGGCCATGGCGATCTCCTCGAAGTGACGGAGAGGAAAAATCATCAAGGTGGCCGCGCTGTAGACCGTGACCAACTGGCCCACCTCGATGCGGCCGTCCCGCACCAGCGTCGCCCCGTACCAGATCAGGGAGATCAGCAGCAGGCCCGGCAGCAGCACCTGGATCGAGGAGATCAGCGCCCACATCCGGGCGGAGCGCACGGCGGCCTTGCGGACCTCCTGGGAGGCGCGGCGGTAGCGGCCGAGGAACAGCTCCTCGCCGCCGATGCCGCGCAGGACCCGGAGTCCGGCCACGGTGTCCGAGGCCAGCTCGGTGGCCTTGCCGGCCTTCTCACGCTGCTCGTCGGCGCGCCGGGTGGCGCGGGGGAGCAGCGGCAGTACGCCCAGGGCCAGCACCGGCATGGCGACGGCGACCAGGACGCCGAGGGCCGGGAGGTAGATGACCAGTCCCACGCAGACGAGCACGAGGGCGGTGGCGGCGGCGGCGAAGCGCGAGAGCGCCTCCACGAACCAGCCGATCTTCTCCACGTCGCCCGTCGAGACGGCGACGACCTCACCGGCCGCCACCCGCCGGGTCAGGGCGGCGCCCAGCTCGGCGGTCTTGCGGGCCAGGAGCTGCTGCACCCGGGCGGCGGCGGTGATCCAGTTGGTGACGGCGGTCCGGTGCAGCATGGTGTCGCCCACCGCGATCGTGACGCCCAGCAGCGCGACCAGACCGCAGGCCAGCGCGAGGCGCGAGCCGGAGCGGTCCACGACGGCCTGGACGGCGAGGCCGACGGTGACGGGGAACCCGGCGATGCTCAACTGGTGGAGCAGTCCCCAGCCGAGGGACTTCAGCTGACCGCCGAGCTGATTGCGGCCGAGCCAGTACAGGAAGCGGGGGCCCGACCGTATATCGGGGTCGCCGGGATCCGAATACGGAAGATCGCGAATCTGCATGACGTCCCAGGGGTCGGTGCGCGAGGCCCGTGCGGGCCTCGAAGAACGGGGTGACCAAACCGTGCAAGGTTCGCTTCCCGCCCCCGCTCGGGGCAACCGGTTTTCGCGTCGGCCCCGCCGCCCCGCGGGGTCCCGGGCCGAGCCGCCCGGGACCCCGCGGCCGTCAGGCGGCCGGTTTCTCCGAATCCATGCCGGACCTGGCGTTCTTCCACGCGCCCCGGGTGAAGTCCGGTATGGGCAGCGGCGCGCCCTTGGCCTTGATGGAGAGGTGGCTCAGCGGCACCGGGGCCGTCCAGGTCGCCGCGTCGTACACATCGAAGTCCGGGACCAGCCCGAGCCGCATGCACTGCATCAGCCGGAACACCATGATGTAGTCCATCCCGCCATGGCCGCCCGGCGGATTGGCGTGTTCCTTCCACAGCCAGTGGTCCCACTCGGCGTACGTCGAGAAGTCGGCCCAGCGGTCGTCCGTGTGGTCGGGCTCGAGGTAGATCCGCTCCGGGTAGTCCTCGAAGACGCCCCGGGTGCCGCCGAGGCTGTTGATACGGGAGTACGGGTGCGGCGTCGACACATCGTGCTCCAGCCGGATCACCCGGCCCTTGGCGGTCCGCACGAGGCTGATCGTCCGGTCGGCCCCGATGTACGACTCCTTCCAGCTCGGGTCGCCGGGAGGCATGTGCTCCTTGCGGTACTCGGCGAGGCCCAGGGCGGGGGTGCCGACGCTGGTGATGGAGACGGCCCGGTCGCCCCGGTTGACGTCCATGTAGTTGGCGACCGGCCCGAACCCGTGGTTGGGGTAGAGGTCGCCGCGCAGCCGGGTGTGCCAGAGCCGCCGCCACGGGCCCTCGTAGTAGTCCGGGTCGAACATCAGCCCGCGCAGGTCGTGGTTGTACGCGCCCGCGCCGTGCAGCAGCTCCCCGAAGAGACCCGCGTGCGCCATCCGCAGCACCCGCATCTCGTTCTTGCCGTAACAGCAGTTCTCCAGCTGCATGCAGTGGCGCCGGGTGCGCTCGGAGAGGTCGACGAGCTGCCAGAGCTCCTCCAGCCGCATCGCGATCGGGCACTCCACACCGACGTGCTTGCCGTTCACCATCGCGGCCTTGGCCATCGGGAAGTGCAGCTCCCAGGGCGTGGCCACGTAGACGAAGTCGATGTCCCCGCGCCGGCACAGGTCGACGTAGTCGTCCTCGCCCTTGGCGTACACCGCGGGGGCGGGCTGCCCGGCCGCCGTCACCTTGGCGGCGGCCTTCACCGTCTTCTCCCGGACCGGGTCGCAGACCGCGACGACCCGGACGCCGGGGACCGCGAGGAAGAGGTCGATCATGCTGTCGCCCCGGTTGCCGAGGCCCACGATGCCGACCCGTACGGTCGAGCGCGGCTCGAAGGGCACGTCGGCCATCGTGCGGCCCTGGCGGGCGGGGGCGGCCGCCACGGCTTCCGCCACGGCTTCCGGTGCGGCGCTCCCGGCGGCCGACGCGGTCCCGCCCGTCAGGGAGCCCAGGCCGAGTCCGGCGCCGGCCACACCCGCCGTGGTCCACAACACCGAACGGCGGCTGGGATCCTGCCGGTCGGCGTCATCGCCGGTGTGCTGCGGGGGGAGGTCCTGCGGTGCCTGTCCGGGCCGTGCGTCGTCGTTCATCGAGCCTCCAGGTGGGGTGTGGGGGTTCTGGACGGTGCGCGAGCGCGCCCGGTCCCGTACGAGCGTGGAGGGGCCGTGGGACCGGGCCTCGGTAGACCCTGGACGGAGAGGCTGATGGTGCGCAAGGGAGCAGATTGGACTCCCGTACTCAAACCATGGACTTTTCTCCGGGCACGCCGATGCCCCAACCGGTTCAACCAGTTGGGGCATCTGACCTGCGCTCGGCCGGGGCCTTCGGGGCTCAGCGGCCCGGCGGCCGGGTGGCGCGCTCCAGCTCGATCAGGGCCGAGCGGTAGGGGTGCCCGGTGGCCCGCTCCATGCCGATCTCGCACATCCGGTTGGCCGACAGATAGGCGTCGTACGCACGGGAGTTGACCTCGGCCGCCTCCTTCGCCGTGGCCGAATCGGTCAACTCCTTGTGCAGCATGCCGCGGTCGCCCGCGAACGCGCAGCACCCCGCACCGTCGGGGACGGTCACCTCCTCGGCACAGGCCTCGGCCAGAACACGCAACTGGGCGGTGTCGCCCAGGTGTTCCATCGAGCACGTGGGGTGGACGACGGCCGAGCCGGCCC
Organism: Streptomyces sp. NPDC007346; assembly: GCF_040703535.1. Classification (NCBI taxonomy): domain Bacteria; kingdom Bacillati; phylum Actinomycetota; class Actinomycetes; order Kitasatosporales; family Streptomycetaceae; genus Streptomyces; species Streptomyces sp. NPDC007346. The sequence continues at coordinate 23,705 of NZ_JBEYKR010000033.1, read as the reverse complement.
TCTCGAACACCGTCAGCTCCGGCAGCAGTTCATCGGCCGCCCACACCAGCGAGTCCACGACGGTCAGCTCCCGGTGCAGCGCCCGGTTGTCCTCGGTGAGGTAGGGCACCACCTCCTCGGCGATGCCGAGCGTGCAGGAGGAGGCGTCCACGACCAGCGGCAGGGCCCCGCCCGCCGTCCACCCCCAGGCCGCCTCCACGATGCGGTTGGCCATGACCCTGTTGCCCGCGTCGTACCCCTTGGAGTGCCAGATCGTCGCGCAGCACGTCCCGGCGACGTCCTCGGGGATCCACACCGGCTTTCCGGCCCGCCCGGACACGGCCACCACGGCCTCGGCCAGGGAAGGGCCCCCAGCGCCCTCCGGTCCGGCGAAGATCCGGTTCACACAGGCCGGGTAGTACACCGCGCTCGCCCCGGACCGCGCGGTACGCGGCAGCTCCCGGGCGGCCCGACCGGGGAGCTGGGGCAGCCATTCCGGTACGAGATCGGGGCGCACGGCCCTGCGGGCGAGCCGCGTCACCGCCGCCGGCAGCCGGCCGCCGCCCCGCTCCCCGATGGCGTTGCCCGCCGCCACGGCGAGCCGCGCCGAGGCCTCCACCACGCGGAAGTTCTTCGCGGTGAGCGCGGCGACGCGCTCCTCGCGCGGGGAGTGCCTGAGGCGGCGGAACCCCTTCATCATCGCCCCGGTGTCGATGCCGACCGGGCAGGCGAGCTTGCAGGTGGAGTCCCCGGCGCAGGTGTCCACGGCGTCGTACCCGTAGGCGTCGAGGAGACCGGCCTCCACCGGGGAGCCGTCCGCCTGGCGCATCATCTCGCGGCGCAGCACGATCCGCTGGCGCGGAGTGGTCGTCAGGTCCTCGCTGGGGCAGGTGGGTTCGCAGAAGCCGCACTCGATGCACGGGTCAGCGACCGCCTCCACCTTCGGAATGGTCTTCAGCCCCCGCAGATGGGCTCGCGGATCACGGTCGAGGACGATGCGCGGAGCGAGCACCCCCTGGGGGTCGACGACCTGCTTCGTCCGCCACATCAGCTCCGTCGCCCGCGGGCCCCACTCACGCTCCAGGAACGGCGCGATATTGCGGCCGGTGGCGTGCTCCGCCTTCAGCGACCCGTCGAAACGGTCGACGACGAGGGCGCAGAACTCCTGCATGAACGCGTCGTAGCGCCCGACGTCGGCGGGCTCAGCCGCGTCGAAGGCGAGCAGGAAGTGCAGGTTGCCGTGGGCCGCGTGACCGGCCACGGCCGCGTCGAAGCCATGGCGCGACTGGAGCTCCAGCAGCGCCTCGCAGGCGTCGGCCAGCCGGTCCGGCGGGACCGCGAAGTCCTCCGTGATCAGCGTCGTACCCGAGGGGCGCGAACCGCCGACCGCCGTCACGAACGCCTTGCGCGCCTTCCAGTACCCGGCGATGGTCCCCGCGTCCCGGGTGAACGCGTTGGTGACGGACGGGGCCGGAACCACCAGGTCCAGCCCCCGCATCACCTCGGCGGCCGCCGCCTCGAACGCCTCCTGGCCCGCCTCGTCCGGGGCGCGGAACTCCACCAGCAGCGCGGCCGTCCCCCGGGGCAGCGCGGCCCAGTCCGCCGGAACGCCCCGCACGCTGACCGAGGCGCGCAGGGTGTTGCCGTCCATCAGCTCCACCGCGATGGCCCCGGCCTCGTTGAACCGGGGCACGGCGGCCGCGGCGGCGGTGAGGGAGGGGAAGAAGAGCAGGGCGCTGGTCACCCGCCGGTCCAGCGGCAGGGTGTCGAAGACGGTCTCGGAGATGAAGCCGAACGTGCCCTCGGAGCCGACCATCAGCCCGCGCATGATCTGAACGGGGGTCGCTCCGTCGAGGAAGGCGTCGAGGCGGTAGCCGTTGGTGTTCTTGATCGCGTACTTGGCGCGGATGCGGGCCGTCAGCTCCTCGTCCGCCTCGATCTCCGCCTTGAGCGCCAGCAGCCCCGCGCACAGCTCCGGCTCCGCCCGCGCCAGCTCCTCGTCGGCGGCGGGATCGGCGGTGTCGACGACGGTGCCGCTCGGCAGGACGAAGGTGAGCGAGGCCAGTGTGCGGTAGGAGTTGCGGGTGGTGCCCGCCGTCATGCCCGAGGCGTTGTTGGCGACGACCCCGCCGACCGTGCAGGCGATGGCGCTCGCCGGGTCGGGGCCCAGCAGCCTGCCGTGGCGGGCGAGCGTGGTGTTGGCCCGCATGACGGTGGTGCCGGGGCGGATCCGGGCCCGCGCCCCGTCGTCCAGCACCTCGACGCCGGTCCAGTGACGCCGGACGTCCACGAGGATGTCCTCGCCCTGCGCCTGGCCGTTCAGGCTGGTGCCCGCGGCCCGGAAGACGACCTCGCGGCCCTTGCCGTGGGCGTACGACAGGATCGCCGAGACGTCGTCGATGTCCTCGGGGACCAGCACGACCTTCGGGAGGAACCGGTAGGGGCTGGCGTCGGAGGCGTACCGCACGAGGTCGGAGATCTTCCAGAGCACCTTGTCGGCGCCGAGCAGGGCGGTCAGCTCGGAGCGCAGGGGCTCCGGGGTGCCGGTCGCGCTCCGGTCGGTGACCCGGTCGGGTGCGGGCTCCCGTGCCGTTCCGGGGCGGAGGGCTTCCGGGTCGGGCTCCAGCAGCGGCATGTCGGCGTCCCCTTCGACGGTCGGTACGGGTCGGCGTACGGTCCCGGTGGCTCGTACCCGGTCACGGGTCCCGGCACCAGGTCCCGGGGCCTGGGAGCCGGCCCCAGGGGCCGGGCTCCGAAGGCCCGGCCCCCGGGTTCCGGGCCCCGAAGACCCGTGCCCCTGGTCCGGGCTCCGGCGCGCGGTCTCAGCAGTGGCGCTCCGGCATTCCGTCGACCAGCGCGGAGAGCAGCTCGCCGAGCACCTCGCGCTGGCCGACGGTCAGTGGAGCCAGGATCTCCTCTGCGGCCGCCCGGCGCGCGTTGCGCAGGGAGCGCAGCGTGGCGCGTCCCTCGTCGGTGATCTCGATGCGGACCACCCGGCGGCTGTCCGGATCGGGGGCGCGGCGGACCCGCCCGCTCGCCTCCAGGGCGTCGACCAGCGTCGTCACGGCGCGCGGGACGACATCCAGGCGCTGGGCCAGATCGGCCATCCGGGGGGCCGCGTCGTAGCTCGCGACGGTCCGCAGCAGCCGGAACTGGGCCGGGGTGATGCCGATCGGCCCCAGCTGGCGGCTCTGGATGCGGTGCAGCCGGCGCGTCAGCCGCAGCAGCTGCTCGGCGAGCATGCCGTCGGAGTCGCGGTCACGGTCGTGGGACCGCTCGGCGGCTGCCGCGTCCGTGGCATCGGCGTCGGCGTCGAGGGAATCGGAGGCGTCCATGCGGGAACAATATCAGGACACCGTTCATTGTGAGTATAGGTAACAATGAGCTAGGCTCTGAAATCCGGACCGGTCCGGCCGTTCCTCACGCCCCCTGAAGGAGCCCATGAAACCCGACGAACTCACGTGGACGCCCCCACCCGATGCCCGTGCCGCCTCCGACCGGCCGCCCGGCGAGGTGCGCCGCATCCTCCGCCTCTTCCGTCCCTACCGCGGCCGGCTCGCCGTGGTCGGGCTGCTGGTCGGCGCCTCCTCCCTGGTGTCGGTCGCCTCCCCGTTCCTGCTCCGCGAGATCCTGGACACCGCGATTCCCCAGGGGCGCACGGGGCTCCTGACGCTGCTGGCCCTCGGCATGATCCTCACCGCCGTGATGAACAGCGTCTTCGGTGTCCTGCAGACCCTGATCTCGACCACCGTCGGCCAGCGCGTCATGCACGACCTGCGCACCGCCGTGTACACCCAGCTCCAGCGGATGTCCCTCGCCTTCTTCACCCGGACCCGCACGGGTGAGGTCCAGTCCCGCATCGCCAACGACATCGGCGGGATGCAGGCGACGGTCACCTCCACCGCGACCTCGCTCGTCTCCAACCTCACCGCCGTCATCGCCACCGTCGTCGCCATGCTCGCGCTCGACTGGCGCCTGACCGTCGTCTCGCTGCTCCTGCTGCCGGTGTTCGTCGCGATCAGCCGCCGCGTCGGCCGGGAGCGCAAGAGGATCACCACCCAGCGCCAGAAGCAGATGGCCGCCATGGCCGCGACGGTGACCGAGTCGCTGTCGGTCAGCGGCATCCTCCTCGGCCGCACGATGGGCCGCTCCGACTCCCTCACCAAGGGGTTCGCCGAGGAGTCCGAGCGCCTGGTCGACCTGGAGGTGCGCTCCAACATGGCCGGCCGCTGGCGGATGTCGACCATCGGCATCGTGATGGCCGCCATGCCCGCCGTCATCTACTGGGTCGCCGGCCTCACCTTCCAGCCGGGCGGCTCCGCCGTCTCCATCGGTACGCTGGTCGCCTTCGTCACCCTTCAGCAGGGGCTCTTCCGCCCGGCGGTGAGCCTGCTCTCCACCGGCGTGCAGATGCAGACCTCCCTCGCCCTCTTCCAGCGGATCTTCGAATACCTCGACCTCACGGTGGACATCACCGAACCGGAGAAGCCCGTCCGGCTGGAGAGGATCCGCGGCGAGATCGCCTTCGAGGACGTCGACTTCAGTTACGACGAGACGAGCGGCCCCACGCTCAGCTCCATCGACGTGACCGTCCCCGCGGGCCACAGCCTGGCGGTCGTCGGCCCCACCGGCTCCGGCAAGTCCACGCTCAGCCATCTCGTGCCCCGCCTCTACGACGTCACCGGCGGCCGGGTCACGCTCGACGGGGTCGACGTCCGCGACCTGGACTTCGACACGCTGGCCCGAGCGGTCGGCGTGGTCTCTCAGGAGACCTACCTCTTCCACGCCTCGGTCGCCGACAACCTGCGCTTCGCCAAGCCGGAGGCGACCGACGAGGAGATCGAGGCCGCGGCCCGCGCCGCGCAGATCCACGACCACATCGCTTCCCTGCCCGACGGGTACGACACCCTCGTCGGCGAGCGCGGCCACCGCTTCTCGGGCGGCGAGAAGCAGCGCCTGGCCATCGCCCGCACGATCCTCCGCGACCCGCCGGTGCTGATCCTCGACGAGGCGACCAGCGCCCTCGACACCCGTACGGAACACGCCGTCCAGGAAGCGATCGACGCACTCTCCGCCGGACGCACCACCCTCACCATCGCGCACCGCCTCTCCACCGTCCGCGACGCGGACCAGATCGTCGTCCTGGACGGCGGCCGCATAGCCGAGCGCGGTACGCACGAGGAGCTGCTCGGCCGGGACGGCCGCTACGCCGCCCTGATCCGCCGCGACTCCCACCAGGCCCCGGTCCCGGCCTCCTGAGACCCCGAAGCGCGACCGTACGACCCCGACGCCCCCCGGCTGGCGTACACGCAGCGGCGCCGCCGCTCCCGTGGGACGGGGAGCGACGGCGCCGGGCGGAGCGATGGTCAGACGAGCCAACCCACGAAGTGGACGATGCCGGCCAGCAGGTTGGTCAGGATGTTCATCTGGTGCTTCTCCTTGTGCGTGGTGCATGTGTGGGACGTGCGCGGTAGCGGTCTGCAGCCCGTTGACTGCGCTCTGCAATCATCACGCCCGGCGGGGGAGATCAGCAACGAATCCCCGTACGATCACGCGTTCCAGCGAACACCCGATCCCTTGTTCGTGTGTTCTGGTCGTGCGTACGGCGTTCGTGTCGCCGGAGCCGACGCCGCAGCCGGGCTACCGGCCCGGGGCCGCACCCCGGGTTAACGTGCCCGCATGGTGAACGAGTCCCCGGACGCCCGTCCCCGTCGCAGACTCCGCCCGACCCGCCGCGGGAAGATCGTCCTCGTCGCCGCCGCGCTGCTCGTCGTGTCGGCCGCCGTGCTGGTCCCGCTCTCCCTGCTCGGCTCGGACGAGGAGAAGAAGGAGCGCCCGCAGAGCACCCTGGTGATCCCGGAGGGCTGGCGCGCCTCGCAGGTGTACACGGCCGTCGACCGGGCGCTCGGCCTGAAGCCCGGCAGCACGCACAAGACCGCGGCGACGGTGGATCTGGGCCTGCCCGAGCAGGCCGAGGGCAACCCCGAGGGGTACCTCTTCCCCGCCACCTATCCGCTCGACTCCACGACCACGCCCGCCGGCCTGCTGCGCTACATGGCGGACACCGCCCGCAAGCGGCTGGGGGCGGACCACATCACCGCCGGAGCGCAGCGCAACAACGTCACCGTCTACGAGACGGCCACCATCGCCAGCATCGTCCAGGCCGAGGCCGACACCGCCTCCGACATGGGCAAGGTCGCCCGGGTCGTCTACAACCGGCTGCTCAAGGACATGCCGTTGCAGATGGACTCCACCATCAACTACGCCCTGAAACGCTCCACCTTGGACACCACGACCGCCGACACCCAACTGGACAGCCCCTACAACAGCTACCGGCGCAAGGGCCTGCCACCCACACCCATCGGGAACCCGGGGGAGGAGGCCCTGCGCGCCGCCATCAGCCCCACACCCGGCCCCTGGCTGTACTTCGTCACGGTCGCGCCCGGGGACACCCGGTTCACCGACAGCTACGACGAACAGCAAAAAAATGTCGAGGAGTTCAACAGCAACCGCCGCGCGGCCACGGGCTGACGAGAGGGGCCGTCACACGGCCGCCGCTCCGGCCTTCTGCGTACGGTCCAGGCCACCGGTCTCCTCCAGCAGCCGCAGCACCGACCGTACGGCGGTGCGCCCCGCCCGGTTGGCGCCGATGGTGCTGGCGGACGGCCCGTACCCGACGAGATGGACGCGTCGATCCCGTACGGCCCGGGTGTCCTCCGCGCGGATGCCGCCGCCCGGCTCGCGCAGCTTCAGCGGCGCCAGATGGTCCACCGCGGGCCGGAAGCCGGTCGCCCACAGGATCACGTCCGCCTCGACGCTCCGGCCGTCGTCCCAGGCCACCCCGGTCGGGGTGATCCGGTCGAACATCGGCAGCCGGTCGAGCACCCCCTGCTCACGGGCGCGCCGCACCGCGTCGGTGACGGGCAGCCCGGTCACACTCACCACGCTCTGCGGCGGCAGCCCGTTACGTACCCGCTCCTCCACCATCGCCACGGCGGCCCGCCCCCACTCCTCGGTGAACGGCTCGTCGCGGAAGATCGGCTCGCGCCGGGTCACCCAGAAGGTCGCGGCGGCGTACTCGGCGATCTCCATCAGGTGCTGCGTACCGGAGGCACCGCCCCCGACCACGACGACGCGCCGCCCCGCGAACTCCTCGGGCCCCGGGTAGTTCGCCGTGTGCAGCTGGCGCCCCCGGAACGTCTCCTGGCCCGGGTAGCGCGGCCAGAACGGCCGGTCCCAGGTGCCGGTCGCGTTGACCAGCGCCCGAGGGGCGTACCTGCCCTCGGAGGTCTCCACCAGCAGCCGCCCGCCGCTTCCCTCCCGCACGGCACTGACCTCGACGGGCCGGTGCACGCGGAGCTCGAAGCGCTCCTCGTACGCCGTGAAGTATTCCCCGATCACCTCGGACGAGGGCCGGTCGGGGTCCGCGCCGGTCAGCTCCATGCCGGGCAGCGCGTGCATCCCGTGGACCTTGCCGTACGTCAGCGAGGGCCAGCGGAACTGCCACGCCCCGCCCGGCCGGGGCGCGTGGTCCAGGACCACGAAGTCGCGGTCCGGCTCCAGACCGACGCGGCGCAGGTGGTGGGCGGCGGACAGCCCCGCCTGCCCGGCGCCGATCACGACCACGTCCAGCTCGCGCACCCCAGTAATGTTCACGCTTCTACCAACTAGCGGGGCGCCCGAGTTCTTCCCGCGAGGGGGCCGTTCCGGACGCCCGGGACGGCCCCGCCGGGAGCCGCTGCGGGCGCCCTGGGCCTTCCAGGGCGCCCGGCCTCCCGCACCGGTGCGCGGTTCAGCGCCCGCCGGCGACCAGCAGCGGCGCCCCGCCGGGAGCCGGAGCCGCCCGCCTCTCGCCGCCGGGCGCCCCCAGCCGCGGGGACGCCGGAACGGTCGACAGCAGTCCGCGCCGCGCCAGCTCGGGCGTCACGCCCTCACCGAACCAGTACGCCTCCTCCAGGTGCGGATAGCCCGAGAGCACGAAGTGCTCCACACCCAGCGCGTGGTACTCCTCGATCCGGTCGGCGACCTCCGCATGGCTGCCCACCAGCGCGGTCCCGGCCCCGCCGCGCACCAGGCCGACGCCCGCCCAGAGGTTCGGCGCGATCTCCAGCCTGTCCCGCGAACCGCCGTGCAGCGCCAGCATCCGCTGCTGCCCGACCGACTCGCTCCGCCCCAGCGCCTGCTGCGCCGCCGCGATCGTGTCCGCGTCGAGGTCGCCCAGCAGCCGGTCGGCCGTCGCCCACGCCTCGGCCGAGGAGTCCCGCGAGATGGTGTGCAGCCGGATGCCGAACCGGACCGTACGCCCCTGCTCCTGCGCCAGCCCCCGAATCCAGTTGATCTTCTCCTTCACCGCGGCCGGCGGCTCACCCCAGGTCAGGTAGACATCGGCATGGGCGGCCGCCACCGGACCGGCGGCCGCCGACGACCCGCCGAAGAAGATCTCGGGCAGCGGGTCCGGCGGCAGCGCGGTCAGCCCGCCCTCCACCTGGTAGTGCTCGCCGTCGAAGTCGTACGGTTGCCCGCTCCACGCACCCCGCACCACCGACAGGAACTCCGCGGTGCGCGCGTAACGCCGGTCGTGGTCCAAGTGGTCCCCGAACCGCCGCTGTTCGGTCGAGTCGCCCCCGGTCACCACGTTGAGCAGCAGCCGGCCCCGGGTGATGCGCTGATAGGTGGCGGCCATCTGGGCGGCGAGCACGGGCGAGATGACCCCCGGCCGGAAGGCGACCAGGAACTTCAGCCGCTCGGTGTGCTGGGCGAGCGCCACCGTGGTCAGCCAGGCGTCCTCGCACCACGTACCGGTCGGCGTCAACACGGCCTCGAATCCCAGCTGTTCGGCCGCCTTGGCGATCTGCGCCAGATACTCGATGTCCGGGGCGCGCACCCCGCTCACCGGGGTGATCCGGTCGCGCTTGATCCCGCCGTCGGTGTACGCGTGCCGGTCCACGAGCGTCCGGCCGTCACCTCCGGTGGGCAGGAACCAGTGCAGATGTACGTTCACGACGAGGCCTTTCCGTACGAGCGGGGTGCGGTGGAGGAGGCGGGGAGGTTGCGGTTGAAGCGGGTGTCGACGTAGTCCTTGAAGTCGAACCGCCGGGGGATCAGCTCGAGTTCGGCGAAGGTGTCGGCGATCTCCTGCTCGGAGGCGATGGCGGCGTCGTCGATCGCCACGGGGACGCGGGTGCCGTAGGTGAGCTTCACCGCGTCCAGCGCCACCTCGTAGGGGAGCCCGGTCTCCTTCGCCCACACCTTCGCCCACTCCTCCGGGTGCTCGAAGACCCAGCTCTGCGCCCGCTCCAGCCGTACGAGCAGATCACCGATGGCCTGCGATTTCTGCTCGTCCTTGAGCGCGGCGGGCGAAGCCACCTGGAAACCGAGGCCGTTGACGACGCCCTCGCCGGTGGTCAGCACCCGGGCGTTCCCGGCCCGCAGGATCTGCGAGGTGTACGGGTCCCAGATCGCCCAGGCGTCCACCTTGCCGCGGCTGAACGCGGCCAAGGCGTCCGCCGGTTGGAGGTAGTTGAGCTTCACGTCCTTGATGGAGAGACCGGCCTTCTTGAGCGAGGCGACCAGCTGGAAGTGGGCCGAACTGCCCTGCGCCACGGCGATGGACCGGCCCTTGAGCTGCTCGGGCTTCCTGAGCGGCGAGTCCTTCGGAACGACGATGGCCTCACCGGCCGACGAACCGTGGTTGGCGCCCACGACGACGATGTTCGAGTCCGACCCGGCGGCGAAGACGGGAGGGGTGTTGCCCACCCCTCCGATGTCCACGGCCCCGGCGCTCACGGCCTCCAGCAAGGGTGGGCCGGAGGTGAAGGTGGACCATGTGATGCGGTAGTCCAGGTCGTCGAGTTCTCCGGAGGCCCGCAGGATGGCTTCGTAACCACCCTTCTGGTCACCGACGTTGAGCGTGACGCTGCCCTTGCCGTCGGTGCCGCCACCCGACCCGGTGGAGGAGGCGCCGCCACCGCAGGCGGCCAGCAGCAGGGCGAGCGGAAGCAGCAGGGCGGGCAGGGTGCGGCGTTTCATGACGGTTCTCCGTGATGAGGGTGTACGTGCGAGGTGATTACGGGGGAAGGGGGCGCGGCTCAACCGCCCGGGGCTGCGGCAGGCGCGGCCACCCCCGCTGCCTGCCGCGCGCTGCTCTCAGCACCGGCACCGGCACCGGCATCGGGCCCGCCCTCGACGCCCAGCTCGGTCAGCAGACGGGAACGCAGGGAGGCGAACCCGGCGGCACCGACACCGCGCGGCCGGTCCAGCGCGACGGGCGTGTCGTACGCGATCCGCCCCTCCCGCATCACCAGGACCCGGTCCGCCAGCAACAACGCTTCGTCCACGTCATGGGTGACCAGCAGGACCGCGCAGCCGCGCCGCTGCCAGAGCTCGGCCACGAGCCGCTGCGCCTTGATCCGGGTCAGGGCGTCCAGCGCGCCGAACGGCTCGTCGAGCAGGAGCAGATCGGGCTCCCGTACCAACGCGCGGGCCAGCGAGGCTCGTTGGGCCTCGCCGCCGGAGAGCGTCTTGGGCCAGGCGCCCGCCCGGTCGGTGAGCCCGACCTCCGCCAACGCCTTCTCGGCCAAGCCCCGTTCGGGCTTCCCCGGCAGCCCCAGCAGGACGTTGCGCCAGACCCGCTTCCAGGGCATCAGACGCGGCGCCTGGAAGGCCACGGCGCGCCGTCGGGGCACCAGGACCGTGCCCGCTATCTCGCGGTCGAGACCGGCCAGCACCCGCAGCAGGGTCGACTTGCCGCACCCGCTGCGCCCCAGCAGCGCGGTGAACTCCCCTGTCCCGAGGGTGAGATCGAGGCCGTCGATGACGGCACGCCCGTCGAAGGCCCGGGTGAGCCCTTCGACCCGTACGGCGGCCTCGGGTGCCCCGGCCGGGGAGGGGACCGGTGCGCTCACTGGCCGGTGAAGGTCGGTCGCCATTGCAGCAGCAGCCTTTCGAGGGTCCGGACGATGACGTCGGCGGTGAGGCCGAGGAAGGCGTAGACGACGAGGCAGACGACGATCACGTCGGTCCGGAAGAACTCCCGGGCCTGGTTCATCAGGAACCCGATCCCGGCATCGGCGTTGATGGACTCACCGAAGACGAGCGCCAGCCACGCGGTGGCCAGCGAGTAGCGCAGCCCGGTCATGGCGCCGGGCAGCGCCCCCGGCAGCACCACATGGCGTACGAGCCCCCAGCGACTGAGCCCCAACGACTCACCCGCCTCGATGAGTTGGGCGTCCACACCACGGATCCCCGCATACACGTTCACGTACAGATGGAAGGCGACCCCGAGCGCGATGAGCGCCACCTTCGGTGCCTCGCCGATCCCGAGCCAGATGATGAACAGCGGGATCAGCCCCACCCAGGGGACGGTGCGCAGCATCTGCACGGTCGCGTCGACCAGGTCCTCACCAAGCCGCGAGAGCCCCGAGACCAGCGCGAGCACCGTCCCGACGACTCCGCCGAGCACCAGTCCCACGGCCACCCGCTGGAGCGACACGCCCATGGCGGCCGGCAGCGTTCCGTCCGCGATCAGGCCGCCGCCCGCACGGGCGATGGTTCCCGGCGAGGCGAGCACATCCGGGTGCAGGACCCCGGTGGCGCTGAAGACCTGCCACAGGGCGAGCAGCAGCAACGGCCCCACGGTGCGCCGCAGCCACCGGGGCACGGACCGCAGCCGCACCCGGCGTACGGACGCCGGGACGATCGGCTCCAGGGCGGGTGGCGTACGGCTGCCGGGGGCCGGGGTCTTCTCCAGGCCGACGGGCAGGTCGGGTGGTGCGTGGCTGATGGTCACGAGGGCTCCACGGGAGGTCGTACGGAGGTGGCGATCGGCAACGGAGCCACACCTCGGCGCCCCGGGTCGCGGCACACCGGGTGACCCGGACACGTGTCAGGGGACCGGCAGGCCGGAGCCGACGGATCAAAGGCGTCGGAACCGGCTGTCGACAGGCCGAAGCGGCCCGCACGGAGGTGCGGGGCGGAAGACACGGCCGATGGGGCGCAGCGGGCGCAAAGGCCCGGTCAGAAGTGGCCCGAATGGGGCTGAAGGAACGTCAGCAGCCGCGACAACAGGCGGCGGATGCCACCCGCAGCAGGTCGATGTGACCGCGCGAGGTGAGCAGAGCTGATCGGAACATGGCGATGAACGTAGTCATCCGGTCAGGACACGGTCAATGGTGTCTCGGAGCGTGGACGTGTCATCTCGCCCCCTGAAAGGGAAGATGGAGGCATGTCCGATTCCTTCACCACCACTGTCCTGAACATCACCACGGGTACCGCCGAGAGCGTCACGGACCTGACGCGGGAGTGCGAGGAGTTCCTCACCCGGGCGGCGGCCGGCCGGGACGGCCTGCTGAACGTCTTCGTCCCCCACGCCACCGCGGGCATCGCCGTCCTGGAGACGGGCGCGGGCAGCGACGACGACCTCCTGGCCGCCCTCCACCACCTGCTCCCGGCGGACGACCGCTGGCAACACCGCCACGGCAGTCCGGGCCACGGCCGCGACCACGTACTCCCCGCCCTCGTCCCGCCCCACGCCACCCTGCCGGTGATCGGGGGAGCGCTGGAGCTGGGGACCTGGCAGTCGGTGTGCTTGGTGGACACCAACAGGGACAATGCCGACCGCCAGGTCCGGCTGAGCTTCCTCGGTTAGGGGGACGGCCGAGGGGAACTCCGGCGTAGCGTGATCGCCTGCCGCATGGAAGGTCCATGTGTCCGGTCGGCCCCTGCGAGGGAATCCGGTGGCGAGCGATGGGACCGTGATGAGCGAACTGACGAAACCCGTGGTCGAGGTTCCGGAGGGTGACGCGCCCACCGAACTGACGATCCGGGACCTCGTGGTCGGGGACGGCCCCGAGGCGCGGCCGGGCAGGGTCGTCCAGGTGCACTACGTAGGGGTGACGTTCGCGTCCGGGAGGGAGTTCGACTCCTCCTGGGAGCGGGACCGGCCGTTCAAGTTCGCCGTGGGCGGTGGCAGGGCCATCAAGGGCTGGGACCGGGGCGTCAGGGGAATGAAGGCCGGCGGCCGGCGCGAGATCATCGTTCCCCCGCGTCTCGGCTACGGCAGTCAGTCACCCTCTTCGCTGATCCCGGCGGGCTCGACGCTGATCTTCGTCGTGGACCTGCTCACGGTGGTCGGCGGCCCGCCGGAGCGAGGCCCCGCTTGACGGGATCGGCCTGAACTCGGCGCTTCCCAAGGGCTGGGGACCTCGTTGCTCGTACGGAAGGACAGACGCACTCACCGACAGACACCTCATCGAGGAGCGGTTCCCGTCGTCATCGAGGAAGGAGAGCGAAGCGGGAGGAGAGCGGAGCCGCACACCGACACCTGCTGGGCACCGCCCCGCAGCTCAGGCCAGTACACGTCATGAGCCTCACCGAAGGACCCCCATCCGCATGAGCACCCCCGACACTCTCCCCCCGCGGTGGCCGGTACCTCCCGCCCCGCCCGCCCACGACCCCGCCCTGTTCGCGCGGGCGATGCGGGACATGCGCCTGACGTGGCGTGCCCGCGGGATCCTGGCCGAACTTGCCGTTGGCTACACCCCCGGGCAGGAACCCACGATCAGTGAGCTGGTCTCCCTCACCCGCGACGAGCGTCTGGCTGCCGAGGGCCGCGAGGCCTTCCGCAAGGCGGTCGGCGAGCTGCGCAGCCTCCGCTACCTCTCCCCGGACGCCACCACGGCCTCCGGTGTGGGGGAGCGTCTGGTCGTCGATCTCGCCCCGGCTGCGGAAGCCTGCCTGATCCCGCGGCGTTATGGCATCGGCCTGTCCGAGGACGGGAGTTGACCGCCCCTGCCGGGCCGGCAGAACTTCCGTCAGATGTTCCGGCGGCGGCCGGGACGGGACCGGGGTGTCACGATTGCCACCCGCCGCGCCGGGCTGAGACTGTAGGCCGGAGAGGCCGAACAACTCAGCCGCTGGGACGAGTTGGTCCGACCGGCGGACGGCGGGCTCCGGTTCCGTGTCCGGGAAGCCGGTCACGCTGGATGTGCTGGGTGTGCAAGGGCCGTTACCTTTTCGGTGTGACGAACGGAGTGCAGTGTGCATCCTGACCTGGCGGCGGATCTGGAGCGGCTCCCCTCGATCCTGCGGTCCGTCCGGGAGCACGTGACGACCTTCCTGGACGGGTTGGAGGAGCGGGAAGTCGTTCCGTCGTTTCAGGTCCCGCAGGACGCTGTTCTTCCTGAACGGGGGAGCGGACTGCGGGCCGCGCTCGAGGACTTCGCGGAGCGCTGGGAGCCCGGTCTCTCGGCGAGTGCGGGCCCGCGGTACCTGGGCTTCGTCACCGGTGGCGTGACCCCGGCCGCTCTCGCGGGGGACTGGCTGACGGCCGCGGTGGACCAGAACTCCATCTCGTCGCTCGACGGCGCGGGGCGGCAACTCGAACGGGAGACGGTCTCCTGGCTCCGCGATCTGTTCGGGCTCTCCGCTGAGCACGAGGGAACGTTGGTCAGCGGGGCGACGATGTCCAACATGGTCGGCCTCGCCGTAGCCCGGGAATGGCTCGGGGAGCAGCTCGGCGTCTCGCCCGCCGAGGCGGGAGCGGGCGTGCTGGGGACCGTGCGGGTGCTGTCGGGCAGCCCTCATTCCAGTGTGCCCAAGAGCCTGTCGATGCTGGGCCTGGGCAGGGCGTCGCTGGCCCTGGTTCCCACCCTGGCCGGGAGGGAGGCGGTGGATCCTCTCGCGCTGGAGGCGGCACTCGAGCAGGCCGACGGCCCGTGCATCGTGGTGGCGAACGCGGGCACCGTCAACTCGGGCGACTTCGACGACCTCCGCGCCATCCTGCGGCTGCGCGGCCGCTACGACTTCTGGCTCCATGTGGATGCCGCTTTCGGCGGGTTCGCCGCGCTCTCACCCGCGTCGGCGTACCTGGTGGACGGCATGGATGGCGCCGACTCGGTCTGCGTGGACCTCCACAAGTGGCTGAACGTGCCGTACGACAGCGCGGTGCAGTTCACCCGCCGTCAGGATCTTCAGGTCCGTGTCTTCCAGAACGCCGCGGCCTACCTCGGCCCGGTGGGGGACGGGGTCGAACGTGTGCACCAGACACCGGAGAACTCCCACCGGCTGCGCGCGCTGGCGGCCTGGTTCACCCTGCGTGCCTACGGGCGGGACGGGCACCGCGAGATCGTCGAACGGTGCGTGGCGTGCGCGCGCTCCCTGGCCGTGTCCATCGACGCCTGCCCGGACCTGCGGCTGCTGGCTCCGGTCCGGCTCAATGTCGTGTGCTTCACCCTCGCCGAGAACCCCACCGCTGACCGGCTGGCCGCCCTCGCCCGGAAAGCGGCCGATCGCGCCTTCCTCACCCCGACCGTCTACGCGGGTGTTCCCGCGTTGCGTGCCGCGTTCAGCAATTGGCGGACCACCGAAGCGGACGTTCGTACAGTGTTCGAAACCCTGCGAGAAAGCGTGCCTGACGGCCCGTCGGGGGTATGAGGCGCCCTTGAGGGCCGGCCCTTCGACGAGGGGGCGCACTGCCCGGCCTCCGGTCGGTGCGGCGCGCCCTCTCGCACCTCAGCTCTCTGTGCGGTAGACCGCCCCGACCGAACGCTGTTCGTAACCACTACGATATTCGAACGGTACCCTTTCGGCAGTGCGCACAACTAGAGTCATGTGCGAACAGGATTAAAGAAATTCGGTAGGCGTGTTCGGCTGTGACTTCCAAGGGGAAAATCCATGGTTCAAGCGGTGCACCGAGCGGTCCAGGTACTCAAGGAATTGGCGACCGGGACTCAACGGCTCGGAGTGAGTGAGCTGGCGATCCGGCTCAACGTTGCCAAGCCCACCGCCCATGCCTTGCTGCGCACGCTGGAGTCGGAGGGGCTGGTCACGCAGGACGAGGAGACCAGCAAGTACCAGCTGGGACCCGGACTCGTCACGCTGGGCAACGCCTACCTGGACTCCCACAAGCTGCGCATCCGGGCCGTCACCTGGGCGGACATCCTCGCCACCCGCACGGGATCCGCGGTCTGGGTCGGGGTCATGGTGGACCGGCAGGTCCTCGTGATCCACCACGCCTCCCGCCCCGGTGCCGCCGTCCAGACCCTGGACACCGGAGCCAGCCTCCCCTGGAACACCTGCGCCCTGGGCAAGGCGATCGTGGCGTTCCTTCCGCCCGAGCAGCGCACCGCCCTCCTGGGCGCGGAACTGGCCCGGGTGACCGGAGCCAGCATCGATGACCCGGAGGTTCTGGACAAGCAGCTCACCGGCGTACGCGAGATCGGGTACGCGCTGGACAGCCAGGAGTCCACCCTCGGGGACGCCTCCGTGGCGGCGCCGGTCTTCGACCACACCGGGCAAGTGGCCGGCGCCATCGCGCTGGTGGGCCCGGTCGAGCGCTTCCTGGACGAGTCCGCACACCACGAAGGAGCCATCGCCACGCGGGAGATAGCCCGAAGCCTCTCCCGTGACCTCGGCGCCCCCCGCAACGCCGGCCTGAGCGCCGAACGGCCCCTCACGCCGTGATCCGAAGGGTGCCGGCTCAGCCCTCCGCCCCGGCGGCCGAGGAGGCGGAGACCTGGCTGCTGGAGCCCCACGCGGCAGGCGAACCGGCCCTCGACCTCACACTCCTGAGCGAGGAGGAACGCCGTACGTTGCGTCGGATCGGCGACGTCAGGACCGGCGTGCGGTACGCCGCCGCGCACATCTGGCTGCGCCGGCTGCTGGGGGAGCGGATCGGGGTTCCGGCCGCGAACGTCCGGTTCACCCGCGAACCCGGCCCCGGGGGGAGCGGGTCGCGGCAGGGCCGGCCGGCCGTCCTCGACCCGACCGGACGGACCCACTTCTCCCTCTCGTACGGCGGCGATCTCGTGCTCATCGGGATCGCCGCCCAGCCGGTGGGGGTGGACATCGAACCCGTACCCGAGGCCGCGAGAGCGCGCACGCTCGCCCGTGCGCTGCATCCGGCGGAGGCGGCGGAGATCGCCGCGGACGATGACGTGCCCCTGGCGTTCGCCCGCATCTGGACGAGGAAGGAGGCCTACCTCAAAGGCATCGGCACGGGGCTGAGCCGCGCGCTGGACGCCGACTACCTCGGCCTGCGGGCTTCCGCGGCCTCCCCGCGGGGGTGGGCGCTGTCCAGCCTGGACGTGGCCCGGGGCTACGCCGCGGCCGTCGCGGTCCGGACCGGTCGTCAGGCCTTCGCGCCGCCTGCCCGGTGCCTGCCCGGGGTGTGACCGTAGGCCTGGCGGAAGACATCGATGAAGGCACTGGCGGAGGACCAGCCGCACCGGTGTGCCACCGTCGTCACCGGTACGTCCTCGGCCAGCAGCACCAAGGCCTGGTAGAGGCGCAGTTGGGTGCGCCACTGAGGGAACGTCATGCCGAGGTCGGACGTGAACAGGCGGGACAGCGTGCGAGCACTGACGCCGGCCTCCTTGCTGAGCGCTGCCAGAGTGCGCTGTTCGCTGGGGTTCGCCCGCAGGATGTCGCAGATCTCCTTGAGGCGGGTGTCGGTGGGTGCCGGAAGATGCAGTGCCTGCTGCTTGGACGCCGCCAGCTGGTCCAGCAGAACCGCCCGCAGCCGGCGACGCTCGGCACCGTCGTCGTCCGGATCACGTGTGTAGGCGAGGATCAGCTCGCGCAGGAGGGGCTTCACCGTCAACACGGTCGGCGCGTCCAGCCGTAGCGGATTGTCCGTCGCGGGCAGACCCACCAGCCGCAGGTCGAGCGCCCCGTGGGCGTGGTGCGCGTGCACCGTGCCCGCCGGCACCCAGATCGCCCGGGTCGCGGGTGCGATCCAGGTCCCGATGTCCGTCGTGATGGCCAGAACACCGCGCGCGGCATAGATGATCTGATGATCATCATGACGATGGGCGTCGATGTCCGTTCCGGGCGCCAGCCACTGGGTGCGCGTCGGAGCGATGGGCTCATGGCGAATATTCTTCATTACTTGTCCTTTTATCGGAAGCGCGCCGATGAGTCCAGGGCGACGATGGTCCGGTGGCAAAGAATCGAGCAATCACTCTGCTGTCGATCGGACACGCCTGCGTCGATGTGTACCAGGGCGCCGTGGCCGCGCTGGTCCCGTACTTCGTAGCCGAACGCGCGTACACGTATGCCGCGGCCTCAGGCATCGTCCTCGCCGCATCGCTTCTGTCCTCGGTGGCGCAGCCTCTGTTCGGGGTGCTCACCGACCGGCGTGCGATGCCCTGGCTGCTCCCCGTGAGCACGATCGTGGGAGGCCTGGGCATCGCGCTGAGCGGACTGAGCGGCTCCTACGCCCTGACCCTCGTCTTCGTCGCCGTGGGCGGCATCGGTGTCGCCGCGTACCACCCGGAATCCGCCCGCGTGGCGCGCATCGCCAGCAAGGGCAGCAACACAGCCATGGGCTGGTTCTCCCTGGGCGGCAACCTCGGGTTCGCCTTCGCCCCGATCCTGATCGCCGTGGTCGTGGGAACCGGTGGCCTGGGGCTCTCCCCTCTGCTCATCTTTCCCGCCCTGATCGGCAGCGCCCTGTGCCTTCCCGTACTGCGCGGGCTGGAACGTACGGCCGCCACCTCCGGCGCCCCGGCGCAGGCACCCGCCCAGCGCGACGACTGGCCGTCCTTCACGAAACTGGCTCTCGCCGTGGTCTGCCGGTCGATCGTCTTCATCGGCCTGAGCACCTTCGTCTCGTTCTACGTACGGGCGCGTACGGGCGGGGGCATGGCAGCCGGGACGGCCGCGCTGTTCGTGCTCTATCTCGGTGGCGCGGTGGGCACCGTCCTCGGAGGCAAGCTGGCGGACCGCTGGGACCGCGTCCCCGTGGTGCGTCAGTCGTACCTCCTGACCGTCGTCGCCGTGGCAGGGCTCGTCCTCGTACCGGGCCCTGCCATCTACCTGTTCGTGGCGCTGACCTCCGCCGGGCTCTACATCCCCTTCTCCTTGCAGGTCACGCTCGGCCAGGACTACCTGCCCAACCGCGTCGGCACCGCCAGCGGCATCACCCTGGGCCTGACGATCAGCATCGGTGGCCTGTTCAGCCCGCTGATCGGACGTCTGGCCGACGCCACCTCCCTGCAGACCGCCCTCATGCCGCTGATCGCCCTGCCAGGTCTGGCCTGGCTGCTGTTCTGGACCCTCGCGGAGCCGGCGACGCCCGATCGGCTCACCGCGGCGACCGCCACCCCCGCCTCGGAGGAGGTGAAGAGCTGATGTCCTCCTCACGCCCTTCCGGGAGGGACGTCGCACCGGCACGGGAACACACCCGCGCGGACCACGACGCGATACCGGCGCGGGACGCGTGCCCGCTGCGCAATCGCGGATGCCGAGCCACGCCGGCCCAGCCCTCCTGGCGGCTGGAGTCCACCCACCCGACCTCACAGGGCGAGATCGAATACTGCCGGTGCTCCTGCGGGGCGAGGGTCATTCTCCACAACGGCGAGTTATCGGCCTTCATCCCGGACGAGCGGGCGCCGTGAAGAGGAGAGGGCGTCAGGAAGGGGCCAGTAAGGCCTTGCGGAACTGTTCCATCACATCCTCGAGGCCCTCCGTGCTCGTCGGCAGAATGCGCAGCGTTCCGCTGCTGACGTCCAGATGCTTGTCCAGCAGGAAGAAGCTCTGCACCACATGGCGGGCCCCCAACGAGTGGGCCACCGGGCGCAGCGCGTAATCGAGAGCCAGCACATGTGCCGTACTGCCCCCGGTGGCCAGTGGGAGCACGGCCTTTCCCGAGAAGCCGAACTGGGGAAGCAGGTCCAGGAAGGTCTTCAGCAGGCCGGAGAAGCTGGCCTTGTAGGTGGGGGTGGCCAGGACGATCCCATCCGCCTGGGCGACCTGCTCCACCGCGGCGGAAACCGCCGGATGCGCGACTTCCGCGCCGAGCAGCGGCGCAGCCGGCAGGGTGCGTACCTTCAGATGCTCGGTATGCCATTCGTACCTGCCCAGCTGCTGCGCCACGAGTTCACCCAGACGTTCCGTCCTGGAGGTGGGCGACGGGCTTGCGGAGATCACCAGAATCTTGGACATAGTCACTCCTCGGGTATCAGGGGGCCAGCAGTTCCGGCACCGGGTCGTGGTGGGCGTCCCGCCGCGGGTGGGACGGGGAGAGGCGGTCCACCGGACGGTCCGGCTCTTCGCCGGTCCTCCCGGCGTCGGCGTCGGGCTGGTCGTGCTTCGTACGGAGCCACTGGCAGATCTCCCGCACCGAGCCGCGGCATCCCCCGCAGCCCGTAGTGGCCCGAGTGGCCTGGGCGAGTTCGGCCTCCTCACGCGCGCCCCGCAGCCAAGCGGTGGCGAGATCGTTCTTGGTGACGTTGCTGCAACGGCAGATGACGGTCTGCCCGGGGAGGGCCCCCGGATCCGGCGCGGGGCCGGCCACGGCGCGCCCCATCAGCAGGGAGAGGCGGTCGTTGGGCGCGGCGGCCCCGGAGTCGAAGAGCTGACCGACAGCCGCGACGGAGTCAGGGAAGCCCAGCAGCACAGCGCCGACGACCTGAGAGTCCAGCACCGACAACCGGGCGTACTGGCCACGCGAGGGGTCGGTGAGGACGACGGTCTCGGCGCCGGCGACTTCACGTTCGCCCACGCCGATGACGGCAAGGTCCACGCCACGGACCTTGAGCCGGGTGATCGTACGGGTGCCGGTGTAGGGGCGCGGTTCACCGGTGAGCACCCCCGCGAGCACCTCTGCCTGCTCCCAGGCCGGGGCGATGAGCCCGCTGACCTCACCGCCGACCTCCGCGCAGTCCCCCAGGGCGTGGATACGGGGGTCGCTGGTACGCAGGTACTCGTCCACCACGACACCGCGTCCGACCCGCAGCCCGGCATCGCGGGCCAGTGACGTTTCCGGCACGACCCCCGCGCAGACGATCAGCAGGTCGGCCGGGACGGAGGAACCGTCGTCGAGGGCGAGCCGGTCACCGGTCCAGGCAGTGGCGGTGCGCCCGGCGAGGACACGTACCCGAAGGCCGTCGAGGGCCCCCTCCAGCAGCGCTCCGGCGGCGGGGCCCAGCTGACGGTCCATCGCATGGGCCCCGCCGTGCACGACCTCGACGCCGTACCCGCGCTCGGTCAGGGCGCGAGCCACCTCCAGACCCAGCACGCCGCCGCCCAGGACGGCGATACGGCCCCGCACGGGCAGCCGGTCCTCCACGAGCCGGCAGTCGGCCAGGGTGCGCAGAGCGACGACCCCCTTGGCGGGCTGCCCTTCCTCGTCGGCCAGTCCCCTCAGCGGAGGGAGGAAGCACGCCGCGCCGGTCGCCAGAACGAGATGGTCGTAGGGGAGGACGACGCCTTCGCCGGTCCGTACGTTCCGCTGCTGCCGGTCGATGGAGGCCACGCTCACACCGGTGCGGACCCGGACCCTCCCTTCGGGGTGCTGTGCGAGGTACGTCGCCTCGGCGGTCAGCCGGCCCGCGAGGACCGAGGGCAGCAGCACCCGGTTGTAGGCCGGTTCGCACTCCGCGCCCAGAACGGTGACGTCGGTGCCGGGGGCGCGCGCACCGAGCAGTTCGGCGAGGCGGTGCCCGGCCGGCCCGTTGCCGACGATGACGATGCGACGGCTCACAGCTGATCACTTCCCGGTATGCCGCGGTCGTCGTCCATGGGTTCCAGACGCGCCGCGCACACCTTGAATTCCGGCATACCCGATGTGGGGTCCAGGGCGGAGTTGGTCATCGAATTGGCTCGCCCGGCGCCGGGAAAGTGAAAGGGCAGGAAGACCGTGTCGGTGCGCAACGAGGCGATCGTGCGTACCCGTGCGACGGTTGCGCCCCGGCGGGAGACGACGCGGGCCAGGCGACCGTCGTGGACTCCGGCCCGCAGGGCGGTCTCCGGATGGACCTCGACGAACGCCTCAGCCGCGGCCGCCACCAGCTCGGGGACGCGCCGTGTCTGAGCGCCGCTCTGGTAGTGCGCCAGCACCCGGCCGGTGGTGGCGTGCAGCGGGTACGTGGCGTCGGGGAGCTCTGCGGCGTCACGGTGGGTCACCGTACGAAACCGGGCGCGGCCGTCGTCGTGGGCGAAGCGGTGCAGGAAGAGCCGCGGTGTGGACTCGCCCTCGGTTCGGCTGGGCCAGTGCACGGGAGCGTCGAGACCGTCGAAGTCGATGCCGCCGTAGTCCGCGGGGCCGCCGGCTGAGGCGCGCCGCAGCTCGGCGAAGACCTCGCGGGGCTCGGCGGGGAACCGTTCAGGCGCCTGCCCCAGGCGGAGGGCGAGTTCGCGCAGCACCCAGAGGTCGTTGCGGACGCCGTCCGGTGGGTCGACAGCGCGGCGGCGGCGAAGAACTCGCCCCTCCAGGTTGGTCATCGTGCCGTCCTCCTCGGCCCACTGGGTGACCGGCAGCACCACATCCGCCATCCCGGCCGTTTCCGAGGGGACGAAGTCGGCGACCACGAGCAGGTCGAGGGCGGCCAGCCGGGCGGTGATCTGCCGGGCGTCGGGAGCTGAGACCACCGGGTTCGAACCGAACACGAGCAGGGCCCGGGGCCCGCCGGGACGGCCGAGGGACCGCAGCAGTTCGTAGCCGCTGGGCCCCGCGCCCGGCAGCTCGCCCGGGTCCACGCCCCACACCCCGGCCACGTGGGCGCGGGCCGCCGGGTCCGTGATCCTGCGGTAGCCGGGCAGCTGATCCGCCTTCTGCCCGTGCTCCCGGCCGCCCTGGCCGTTGCCCTGCCCGGTCAGACATCCGTAGCCGGACCCCTCCTGTCCGGGCATGCCGAGCGCCAGCGCCAGATTGATGTAGGCGGCCACCGTGTCGGTTCCCTTGGAGTGCTGTTCCGCGCCGCGTCCGGTGAGCAGGTAGCGGCGTTCGGCGGCGGCCAGCATCCTCACCGCGGTGTACTGGTCCGCCACGGGCACGCCCGTGACCCGCTCGACCCTCTCCGGCCACCACTCGGAGGCCCGGCGCCACGCCTCCTCGAAGCCGGTCGTCCTGCGTGCGACGTACGAGCGGTCCAGGTGGCCGTCCGCGACGGCCGCGTGGAGGAGACCCAGCGCGAGAGCCAGATCCGTACCCGGCGCCGGGCGCAGGTGGAGGGCCGCGCGCTCGGCCGTGGCCGAGTACCGGGGGTCTATCACGATGAGATCGGCCCGCTCCAGGTGCTGCATCAGCGGAGGCATCGTCTCGGCCACGTTCGCACCGGCGAGCAGGACCACATCCGCTGCCGCCAGATCGGTGACCGGGAAGGGAAGACCTCGGTCCACGCCGAAGGCGGCGGCGCCGGCCGCCGCGGCCGAGGACATGCAGAATCTGCCGTTGTAGTCGATCTGCGACGTGCCCAGGGCGACCCTGGCGAACTTGCCCAGCATGTAGGCCTTTTCATTGGTCAGCCCGCCGCCGCCGAAGACGGCCACCGCATCCGGCCCTGACGCGTCGACGATCCGGCGCAGCCGTGCGGCGGTGTGGTCCAGGGCGGTCGGCCAGCTGACCCGGCGGTGGGCGGCCTGGGGGCCGTGGCGCAGCAGGGGCGAGGTCAGCCGGTCCGGCACGGAGAGCAGTCGGGGGGCCGTCCATCCCTTCGCGCACAAACGGCCCGCGTTGACCGGGAAGTCCTCGTCCGCCTGGACCGTGACCCCCTCATGCGGTGAGACCTCGAGTCTGGTTCCGCACTGGAGGGCGCAGTAGGGGCAGTGTGTCCTGACCATCCTCAATTCCTCACATGGTGGTCAGCTCCGGCCGACGTACCGGCCGGAGCGGAGGGACGGGCGGGTGGGACCTGGCGTTCGAGTTCCAGACCCTGATGCCGGTGCGCGAGCTGAAGATCCGTGGTGCGCACAACCAGTCCAACGCCCTCGCGGCGCTGGCCCTG
>NZ_JBEYKR010000032.1:0-52663 GCF_040703535.1 Streptomyces sp. NPDC007346 | reverse complement strand
TGTTGGTCTGCGCCCCCCCCCCCCCCCCGCCCGGGCCGCCGGGGTGGCGGGCCCCCGCCCGGGGGCGCTCCCCGGGCGGACGCGCCGCGATCCGGGAAGGGGCTCCGCGGGGCATGAGGGAAGGCTCTGCGGGACATAGGTGAAAGCGCCGAGACATAAGGGAAATACGGCGCGCCTCTTGCTACGTTGCGATCCATGACCGCAACGACGGCGGACGCTCCCCCGCCCGAACTCCGCCTGCCCAGACGGCGCGGGGTCGAGCTCTCGCTCCTCATCGGAGCCGTCCTCATCTCCGTCTACGGTTACGCGGCCGTCGGCCTCGCCCACGACGGGGCCGTGCCCCCCGATGTCGCCGGTTACGGCGCCGGGCTCGGCACGCTCGCCCTGCTGGCCCATCTCGCGGTCCGCTTCCGGGCCCCGTACGCCGATCCGCTGCTGCTGCCGATCGCCGTCCTGCTCAACGGGCTCGGCCTGGTGCTGATCTACCGGCTCGACCTGGAGACCCCGCGCGACCAGGCCGCCCCCACCCAGCTGATCTGGTCCACGCTCGGCGTCGCGCTCTTCACCGTCGTCGTGGTGCTGCTGCGCGACCACCGGGTCCTCCAGCGCTACGCGTACCTCTCGGTCGCCACCGCGCTCGCCCTGATGATCGTGCCGATCTTCTTCCCGGCGGTGAACGGGGCGAAGATCTGGATCCGGGTCGGCGGACTCTCGTTCCAGCCGGGCGAGTTCGCCAAGATCCTGCTCGCGGTCTTCTTCGCCGCCTACCTCGCCGCCAACCGCAACGCGCTCGCGTACACGGGCCGCACGTTCCGGAAGCTGCAACTGCCCACCGGCCGGGTGCTCGGCCCCATCGTGGCGATCTGGCTGCTCAGCGTCGGCGTGCTGGTGCTGGAGCGGGACCTGGGCACCTCGCTGCTCTTCTTCGGGCTCTTCGTCATCATGCTGTACGTGGCGACCGGCCGGACCGGCTGGATCGCGGTCGGGCTGCTGCTCGCCGCCGTCGGGGCGTTCGTCGTCGGCTCGTTCGAACCGCATGTGCACAGCAGGGTGCAGGACTGGCTGGACCCGTTCGCCTCGATCGAGGCGGGCCGGGGGCCCGGTCAGCTCGCCCAGTCGCTCTTCGCGTTCGCCGCCGGCGGCATGCTCGGGACCGGGCTCGGGGCCGGCCACTCCATCCTCATCGGCTTCGCCGCCAAGTCCGACTTCATCCTGGCGACGGCGGGCGAGGAGCTGGGCCTGAGCGGCCTGACCGCGATCTTCCTCCTCTACGCGCTCCTCGTGGCGCGCGGCTACCGGGCCGGACTGGCCCTGCGCGACCCGTTCGGGCGGCTGCTGGCGATCGGGCTCTCCTCGATCCTGGCGCTCCAGGTGTTCGTGATCGCGGGCGGGGTGATGGGGCTGATCCCGCTGACCGGGATGGCGATGCCGTTCCTCGCGCAGGGCGGCTCCTCCGTCGTCACCAACTGGATCATCGTGGCGCTGCTGATCCGGGTCAGCGACGTCTCGCGCAGACCGGAGCCCGAGCACGTGGAGACCGGGATCATCGCGCGGGCCGTGGAGGGGGACCGGTGATCCGCTGCATCCGGCGGGCCGCCGCCTTCTGTCTGCTGCTGCTCGTGGCACTGCTCGTCAACGCGGCCCGCGTCCAGCTCTTCGAGGCCGACGAGCTGGACGGCAACCCGGCCAACCGCCGTACCACCATCGCCCGTTACGACCAGCCGCGCGGCAACATCCTGGTCGGCGACCGGGCCGTGACCGGCAGCAAGGAGACCGGCGAGCAGCTCAGCTTCGAGCGCACCTATCCGCACGGCCCGCTGTACGCGCCGGTGACCGGGTACGCCTCGCAGACGTACGGCACCACGCTCCTGGAGCACGCCGAGGACGGCGTCCTGTCGGGGACGGACCCGCTGCTGGCCCCGCTGCCCTTCTGGAACGAGTTCACCCGGGGCCGGCAGCCGGGCGGCGACGTCGTCACGACCGTGAAGGAGTCGATGCAGCGCGCCGCGTACGCCGGGCTGAGCGGGCGGCGGGGCGCGGTCGCCGCCCTGGAGCCGTCGACGGGCCGGATCCTGGCGCTGGTCTCGACCCCGTCGTACGACCCCGAGCGGCTGTCGGGCACCGGCCCGGCGGTCACCGGGGCATGGGCCGAGCTGAACGCGGCCCCGAGCCTGCCGATGCTCAACCGGGCCATCCGGCAGACCTATCCGCCGGGCTCCGCCTTCAAGATCGTGACGGCCGCCGCGGCGCTGGACGCCCGGGTGGTGACCGACGCGGACGCGGCCACGGACACCCCGTCGCCGTACGTCCTGCCGGGCACGAGGACCACGCTGCCCGACGAGGCCACCGGCTGCGAGAAGGCGTCGCTGGCGGAGGCGATCCGGGTCTCCTGCAACACGGTGATGGCCCATCTGGGGGTGGAGGTCGGGCTGGAGGGGATGGTGGAGGCGGCGGGCCGCTTCGGCTTCAACGAGACCGGTCTGCGCATCCCGTCCGGGGTGGCGCGGAGCAACTTCGACACCGGCATGAGCGAGGACCAGCTCGCGCTCTCCTCCATCGGCCAGTTCGACACGACCGCGACCCCGCTCCAGATGGCGATGGTGGCCGCGGCGGTGGCGAACCACGGCGACCTGCGCCGCCCGTACCTGGTGGAGCGGCTGACCACCGCGGACGGGGACACGGTCCAGCAGCAGGGACCGCGCTCCTACGGCCGGGCGATGAGCCCCTCCACGGCGGTGCAGCTCCAGCGGATGATGGTCGACGTGGTGGAGAACGGCACGGGGTCGAAGGCGGCGATCGACGGGGTGAAGGTCGGCGGCAAGACCGGTACGGCCCAGCACGGCGTGGACAACTCCGGCCTCCCGTACGCCTGGTTCATCTCCTGGGCCCAGGCCCCGGACTCCGGCCGCCCGGCCGTCGCGGTGGCCGTGGTGGTGGAGGACGCCGCCGCGCACCGGGCCGACATCAGCGGGGGCGGCAGCGCGGCCCCGATCGCCCGTGCGGTGATGGAGGCGGCGTTGGAGGGGTGAGGGGGCGGGGGGGTGCGTAAGGGCGTGCGGGGGCGCGTAAGGGCGTGCGCGGTGGTGTGGCGCGGGCTTTCGGTGTCGTGCGGGGAGACCGGCCGTACGAGGAGACCGGAGGCGGTCCTGAAGGGCGTACGGGGAGACTGAGGGCATGACCATGGCACGGAGACCGTCCGCCGTGGCGCGGGCCCTGGAGCGGATCGACCGGCTGGACCCGGCGCTCAACGCGTTCACCGAGGTCTGGCCGAGGGAGGCCCTCGCCCGCGAGGAGGCGGCGCGGCAACTCCCCCTGCGCGGGCTGCCCTTCGCCGTGAAGGGCCCCGCAGGCATCCGCTCGTACGCGGCCCGCCGGCTGATCGCGGCGGGCGGGGTCCCGGTCGGCGCGACCTCCGTCCCCGGCCCCGGCACGGTCTGGCAGACCTGGGGGCAGGGCGCGCACGGCCGTACGGTCAACCCGTGGCGGGCCGACCGTACGCCCGGCGGTTCGTCGGCGGGCTCGGCGGTCGCGGTGGCGGCGGGCATGGTGGAGCTGGCGACGGGCAGCGACGGGGCCGGGTCGGTCCGCATCCCGGCCGCCTGGTGCGGGGTGTTCGGGCTGAGGACGACGAACGGGCTGCTGCCCTCCCCCGACCGTTCCGGCCTCGCGTCGGCCGGGGTGCTGGCCCGGTCGGCGGCGGGCGCCGAACGGTATCTGCGCCATGTGCTGGAGGGGTACGAGGAGCCCGCCGCCCCTTCCCTCCCGCTGCCCGCCGTCCACAGCGAGGACCTCGGCTTCGCGGAGGTGGACCCGGAGGTGGCGGGCGTCGTCCGGGCGGCGGTGGACCGGCTGGTCGCGTCGGGGACCGTACGCCTGCTGGACGCCGACTGCGCGCTGCTCGACCCGGTTCGGGCCTGGCAGGCGGTACAGGGCGGCTCGCCCGAGGACCCGCAGGCGCTCCTGGTCCGGCGGGCGAACGACGAGCGGCTCGATGACCTCTTCGCCACCGCGCCCCTGCTGCTGACCCCGGTCACACCGAACCGGCCGCACGGGCACGAGGGGCCGGGCGACCGCTACTCCACCGCCCTGACCTGGGCGTTCAACCTGAGCGGGCATCCGGCGGCGAGCCTGCCCGCCGGGTTCACCCGGGACGGCTGCCCGGTGGGGCTCCACCTGGTCGCACCGCGCGGGGCCGACGCCTCGCTGCTCGCCATGGCCCGCGCGGTGGAGAGCGCCCTGCCCACCGCGCGGCGGCCGTGACGTGACGGGTTCAGGTCAGCCGATCGGCCGGCGGATCTCCTCGCGGATCTTGGCGGTCTCCAGCGCGGCCGCCTCCAGGTCGATCGACGTGGCGTCCTTCAGGGCGGTCTCGGGGCGGATGATGCCCACGGAGACCCCCGTGTTGTCGTCTCCCCAGGCGCACATCGGAACGTTGGCCTTGACGCCGCCCTGGGCCGACTGGAGGACCTGGCACTCCATCGTGATGTCGTAACCGGCGGGGGTGAACTTCTTCGGCGGGACGACGACGGTCGCGCCGTCCCCGTTAGCCCCGCCGTCCATCATCTTGCCGGTCATCACCTCCGGGCTCGAGAACCGCCCGTACATCCCGGAGACCACCAGGGCGCCGCCCTTGGCCGAGCTGTACTGCCCGACGACGGCCTTCGCGTCCCGGACGGTGGGGTCGTACGTCTCCTCGATCTTCTTGCCCTCGGTCGAGGAGAGGTCCTGGGCCAGGGTGAACTCGCCGTCCAGCAGCTTCTGTTCCAGGACGATCTTGTACTTGGCCTCCGGGAAGGCCGAGTCGGTGGCCTTGCCCACCACCTGGGAGACCCCGAAGGCGATTCCGCCCGCCAGCACCACCGCGCCGGCCACGATGCCGACGATCAGGGCGGTCCGCTTCTTCCGCGGCGGCTGCGGCCCCTGCGGCGGCCACCCGGCCGCGCCCGGACCGCCCCCGCCGGGTATACCGGGCTGTCCCCAGCCTCCCTGCTGCGGCGGGGCCGGGGGCTGCTGCGGGTAGCCGTAGGGCTGCTGCTGCGGCGGCACCCCGGGAGCGGCGGCCGGCGGCGGGCCGTAGGGGTTCTGCTGCGGGTGCGGGGGCGGGCCGTACGGGCCCTGCGGCGGCTGAGGCGGGGTGGTCATGCGCTCACCGTACGACACGTTTGCGAACGGAATTTCGATCGGCCGATATCGGTATCTGGTCGATAGCAACGCCCCTTGCGACCGGACGCTCTTCGCGCAGGCACGGGCCTTTGCGGTGGATGCCGGGAGATTCATGCAATTGCCACGGCTTCCCCGCGCTCGAATCGTTGCTTTCGCCGTGCGGCGATACCGTGATTTACGGGCTCCTTCACGGAGCCTGCCCCAGCCATTTACTCAGAGGAGGAATGATGGCCAACCCCGAGCAGGACCCGGACCAGCAGGAGGGCCCCGCGGACGGAGGCGCGGCGGGCACGCCCGGCGTCCACGACGGAGGAGCCGACGGAGGCGCGGACGGCGGAGCCGAAGGACCGGCGGACGGAGGCGCGGCCGGCACCCCCGGCGTCCACGACGGAGGAGCCGACGGAGGGGCCGAGGGACCGGCGGACGGAGGCGCGGCCGGCACCCCCGGCGTCCACGACGGAGGCGCTGACGGAGGAGCGGACCAGTCCGGCAGCCGCTCTTGAGCACGACCCGAACCGGGCTCCAGGACGTCGGCGCCGCACCGGGCGCCGGGGCCCTGGAGGCACGTCTGACCGGGCTGGGCCCCAAGGAGTTCGCCCGCGACATCTGGGGGCGCAGGCCGCTGCTCACCCGGGGCGCGAGCGACTTCTCCGACCTCTTCTCCGCGAGCGCCGTGGACGAACTGATCGCGCGTCGCGGCCTGCGTACGCCCTTCCTCCGCGTCGCCAAGGACGGTGCCACCCTCCCCGAGTCGGCGTTCACCTCGTCGGCCGGTGTCGGCGCCACCATCGCCGACCAGCTCGACGACACCGCTCTGTGGCGCGCGTTCGCCGACGGCGCCACCCTCGTACTCCAGGCCCTCCAGCGCACCTGGGAGCCGGTCGCGGACCTCGGCGCCCGGCTGAGCGCGGAGCTGGGGCATCCGGTGCAGGCCAACGCCTACGTCACCCCGCCGCAGAGCCGGGGGTTCGACGCCCATTACGACGTCCACGACGTGTTCGTCCTCCAGATCGAGGGCACCAAGCGCTGGCTCGTCCACGCGCCCGTCCACCCCGACCCGCTGCGCGACCAGCCCTGGACGGATCACCGCTCGGCCGTCGCCGAGGCCGCGCGGGGCGAGGCGCACCTCGATACCGTTCTGGAGCCCGGCGACGTCCTCTACCTGCCGCGCGGCTGGCTGCACGCCGCCGAGGCGCAGGGCGGGGTCTCCGTCCACCTGACGCTGGGGATCCACACCTGGACGCGGTACGCGCTGGCCGAACAGCTCGCGCAGGCGGCCCTCGCCGCACTGCGCGACGACCCCCGGATGCGGAGCACCCTGCCCCTGGGGGTGGACGGACCGGGCGGCGAGATCGACCTGGTCCGCGAGCACCTCCTCGCCGCCGTCACGGAGGCCGACTCAGCCCAGCTCTTCCACCGGGCCCGGCGAGGGCAGGGACGCCCGGCACCGCTGGGACCGCTGGCCCAGTTCACCGCCGTCGACGGCCTCGGCCCGGACACACCGGTGCGGCTCC
Source organism: Streptomyces sp. NPDC007346 (assembly GCF_040703535.1). NCBI lineage: Bacteria > Bacillati > Actinomycetota > Actinomycetes > Kitasatosporales > Streptomycetaceae > Streptomyces > Streptomyces sp. NPDC007346. The sequence continues at coordinate 45,986 of NZ_JBEYKR010000032.1, read as the reverse complement.
GCGCGGCGCTGGAAGCGCGCCTGGAGGGCCCGCGGCTGACGACCCGCGTCGGCTGGCTCGACTTCCCGGAGGCCGATCTGCCGTCCGTGTCCCGCCTGCTCGACGGCGAGGTCCGCACCGCCGGTGAGCTCGGTGTCGCGCTCACCGGACGACTGCTGCGCGCGGGCGTGCTCGTGCCCGCCGGAGAGTGAACCCGCCGCGGTGAGCGCGACGGGACGGTTCTTCTGCGCCGACGCCGCCCGGAGCCGTGACGACTCGATCGTGGGCACGGCGCCGTACGGCTCGGTCTGGGTCCTCATCGAGTACCGGGGTGGCTGGCCGGTCAACGGATTCGACGGCCTCGACCTGGACCCCGGGACCAAGGCGCTCGTGTTCTCCGCCGCCCAGGCGGTACGGGCCCGCGTGCTCCTGGTGAGGCGTCACGGCCGCCACGCGCCCCAGGGCCCCCGCCGCTGGGCCGTCCTGCGCTACGAGGGCACCGGCGCCCACCGCCGGCGGTGGGGCACCTGGAACCGCGACGAGGACCTGGCACAGATCGCCCAGGCCCTCGGCGCCTCCGGGGAGCCCGTCAACTCCGGTGACCCCGGCGCCCCCGGGGAGCCCAGCGACCCCGGCGTTCCCGGTGTTCCCGGCGGTCCTGACGGTCGGCCCGTCGTCCTCGTCTGCGCCCACGGTCTCCACGACACCTGCTGCGCCGTGCGCGGGCGGCCCGTGGCACGCGCCCTGAGTGAGCGCTGGCCGGACCTCGTGTGGGAGTGCACGCATGTGGGCGGTGACAGGTTCGCCGCCAACGTCGTCGTCGTGCCCGACGGCGTCTACTACGGGAATCTCGACGCCGGATCGTCCGTCGCGGTGGTCGGGGAGCACCTGGCCGGCCGTGTCCACGCGGAGCACCTGAGGGGGTACACCGACCTCTTCCCGCCGCAGCAGGCCGCCGTCGCCGCCGTACTCGACCGCTTCGGCCCGGCGGGCCGGCACGACTACACGGTCGCCGGGACGGTCCGCGACGGCGACCGCTGGCGGATCCGGGTCACCGGCCGCCCGCCCGGTCCGCCCGCCCTCGACGTCGAGGTGCGGGCCCGGCGCACACCGCAGCACCGGCTGACCTGCCGTGGACCGGCGACGAGTTCGGCGGTGGTCTACGACGCCGTTTCGGTCCGGCCGAGCTGAGGGGCCGGGCCCCGCCCCGCCTCAGGCCCGCCCCACCTCAGGCGCTGCCCCACCTCACGCCCCGCCCCACCTCAGGCGCTGCCCACCTTGGACCCCGCCCCGACTCAGACCGCCTCCCGCCCCTCCCCGATCGCCTCCGCGACCTCCGCCACCCGGGCCTCCTCCTCGGCGGCGAAGCGCTCGCGGTCCAGTTCCTCGGCTATCTCCTCGTCCTGGGACATGAGCAGGTCCAGGTCGGAGTCGCCGAGTTCCAGGACGCCCATGTCCACGTACGCCTTCTGGAGCCGTGGGCCCCACAGGCCGATGTCCTTGACGCACGGCACGATCCGGCTGAACAGCAGCTTACGGAAGAGCTGGAGGAACTCGGAGTGCTCCGACAGCTCCTTCGCCTCCTGCTTGCCGATGCCGAAGTTCTCCAGGACCTCGACGCCGCTGAGCCGGTCGCGCATCAGGTAGCAGCCCTCGATGACGAACTCCTCGCGCTCGCGCAGTTCGGCGTCGCTCAGCTGCTTGTAGTAGTCGCGCAGCGCCATCCGCCCGAAGGCGACGTGCCGGGCCTCGTCCTGCATGACGTACGCGAGGATCTGCTTGGGCAGCGGCTTGGTCGTGGTGTCGCGGATCATCCCGAAGGCGGCCAGCGCCAGACCCTCTATCAGGACCTGCATCCCGAGGTACGGCATGTCCCAGCGGGAATCGCGCAGGGTGTCGCCCAGCAGGCCCTGGAGGTTGTCGTTGACCGGGTAGAGCATGCCGATCTTCTCGTGCAGGAAGCGGCCGTAGATCTCCGCGTGCCGGGCCTCGTCCATGGCCTGGGTGGCGGAGTAGAACTTGGCGTCCAGGTCGGGGACGGCCTCCACGATCCTGGCCGCGCAGACCATCGCGCCCTGCTCGCCGTGGAGGAACTGGCTGAACTGCCAGGAGGTGTAGTGCTGGCGCAGCTCGCCCCGGTCCCTCTCCGTCATCTTCGCCCAGTGCGGGGTGCCGTACAGCGTCAGCGCCTCGTCGGGGGTGCCGAGCGGGTCGGTGGGGTCGACCTCCAGCGACCAGTCGATGCGCTTGTTGCCGTCCCACTGCTTGTCCTTGCCCTTCTGGTAGAGGGCGAGGAGGCGTTCGCGGCCGTCGTCGTAGTCCCAGCTGAACCGGGCGGCTCCGGTGGCGGGGACCTGCCAGAGCGGTTCGGGCGGCGGGGTGGTGTAGAGGTCATGAGTGGACACGGACGGCTCCTTCGCCTCGACTGGCTCATAAGTTCCGTGACACCGAGGGCAGTTGAGCGCGCACACCCACCGCCCCTGGCAGGTTCACACGTTGGTAGACAGTGGGTCAACAAGTCGTGCGCAAGGGATTGACGGCCTTGCTGACGAGCAGTCTCATAAGAGGTGACCGCCGGTAACTCCCGTGTCCGGCAACCCCTGTGTGAGGTGCTCCCGCCATGACGACCGTGACCGATCGCGATGTCACCCAGCTCCGCGACGCACTCGGGCCGCTCCGCGACCGCGAGCAGATCGCCGCGCGCCTGCTGGAATCCTCGGCCAAGCACTCCTTCGACCCCGACACCGAACTCGACTGGGACTCGGCCGTCGAGGAGGGCAAGTGGTTCTGGCCGCCGGAGCTGCTCTCGCTCTACGACACTCCGATGTGGCACCGGATGTCCGAGGAGCAGCGGCTGGACCTCTCGCGGCACGAGGGCGCCGCGCTCGCCTCGCTCGGCATCTGGTTCGAGATCATCCTCATGCAGCTGCTGGTCCGGCACGTCTACGACAAGCCCGTCACCAGCAACCACGTCCGCTACGCCCTCACGGAGATAGCCGACGAGTGCCGGCACTCGATGATGTTCGGCCGCATGATCGACTGGGGCGGCGCCCCGACGTACCCGGTGCCGCGCGTCTACCACAACCTGGCGCGGGTCCTGAAGACCGTCTCCACCACCCCCGGTTCGTTCGCCGCGACCCTGCTCGGCGAGGAGGTCCTCGACTGGATGCAGCGGCTGACGTTCCCGGACGACCGGGTGCAGACCCTGGTGCGCGGCGTGACCCGTATCCATGTCATCGAGGAGGCGCGGCACGTCCGGTACGCCCGGGAGGAGCTGCGCCGCCAGATGGTGACCGCCCCGCGCTGGGAGCGGGAACTCACCAAGGTCAGCTGCGGCGAGGCGGCCCGGGTCTTCTCGGTCTGCTTCGTCAACCCGCAGGTGTACGAGAACGTCGGCCTGGACCGCCGCGAGGCCGTCGCCCAGGTGAAGGCGAGCGGCCACCGCACGGAGGTGATGCAGACCGGCTCCAGGCGGCTGACGGACTTCTTCGACGACATCGGACTGCTGAACGGCGTCAGCCGCAGGCTCTGGCGCAGCTCGGGACTGCTGGCCTGAGGCCGTGCGACCGCAAGGCTCCGGGTCCGGCGGCCGCAAGCGCGTACGGGAGACTCCGGTTCGGTGGCCACGAGCGCGTACGGGAGACTCCGGCTCAGCGGCCACCGGCCACGAGCGCGGACCGGAAGCTCCGGACCCGGTGGCCACGGACAGGGACGGGAACTGCGGAGTCGGTGGCCTTAGGCTCAGGGGCATGACGTCCACCGCCGCAGCCCCGCCGCCCCGCGCGTACCGCAGGCTCAGCGTCGAGGAGCGCCGCGCCCAGCTCCTGGTCGCGGCGCTCGGCCTCTTCGCCCACCGCGCCCCCGACGAGGTCTCGCTCGACGAGGTGGCGGTGGCGGCCGGTGTCTCCCGGCCGCTGGTCTACCGCTACTTCCCGGGCGGCCGGCAGCAGTTGTACGAGGCCGCGCTCGGCTCGGCCGCCGACGAGCTGAAGCTCTGCTTCACCGAGCCGCCCGTGGGCCCGCCCACCGAGCGGGTCGCCCGGGTGCTGGACCGCTACCTCCGTTTCGTCGACGAGCACGACACCGGCTTCAGCGCCCTGCTGCGCGGCGGCAGCGTCGTGGAGACCTCCCGTACGACGACCATCGTGGACGGTGTCCGGCGGGCGGCGGCCGAGGAGATCCTCAGCCACCTCGGCCGGATCGGCGGCAGCGGGCCGCAGAGCACAGGAGCGCAGAGCGCCGGGCCGAGGCTGCGGATGATGGTCCGCAGCTGGATCGCGGCCGTCGAGGCGGCGTCCCTGATCTGGCTGGACGAGGGCAAGCGGCCCCCGGCGGCCGAGCTGCGCGGCTGGCTGGTCGACCATCTCATCGCCCTGCTCGCGGCGACCGCCGCCACCGACGAGGAGACCGCGTCGGTGGTCCGCGACCTGCTCGCCCTGGAGAGCCCCGGCGGCCCGGCCGGACGGCTGGCGGAGCTGGTGATCCCGGTCGTCGCCGAGGCGGCGCACCTGCTGCCGCACGCCCCTGCGGCAGACTGACCGGGTGAAGAGCGAGAACACCCCTTTCCGGGGCGGCCCCCTGGACGGCCGGGTCCTGCCGGTCCTGGTCGGCCCGACCGGCCACCCGCCGAAGTGGTACGAGGTCCCCGTGCCCTCCCCCGACGGGGGCCCACCCACCGTGTACGCGTACGAGCGCGTCCCGGCCGGTTACACCAGGCGGCTCGGGCTGCAACGCGGCTGGGTGTACGAGTACACCCCCGGCGGCCGCACGCGCCGCACCCTCAAGTGGCCCTGGTCCAAGCCCGCGAGCGGCGCCTGAGGTAGGTGCGGGAACGCAGGCCCTAAGATCGACGGTCAGGTGCCGAGGGACGGGTCACTCGGGTGCCGAAGGACGGTCACAAGGGGGGTGCGCCATGGAGGCGCTGCGTAGCGAAGATCCACGCCGTTTCGGCCGCTTCACCGTGCTGGCCCGTTTCCAGGAAGCCGCGAGCGCCGTGCAGTACGTGGCGCGGGACACCGGCACCGGCGAGCTCGCCGTGGTCACCGCCGCCCGCCCCGCGCTCGCCGCCGTACCGGCCTTCCGGCGCCGCTTCCAGGCCGAGGCCCGCACCGCCGAACGCCTCGCGGGCGGCTGGGTGACCCCGCTCCTGGAGACCGGCGAGGACGACCGGCTGCGGACCGCGACGGAGTACGTCCCCGCGCTGCCGCTGGCCGAGGCGATCGGCGTCGCCGGTCCGCTGCCGGAGCGCGCCCTGCGGGTCCTGGGCGCGGGCATCGCCGAGATCCTCTCCCGGGTGCACGCGGGCGGCTCCGCGCTCCAGGGGCTCGCCCCGGGCACGGTGCTGCTCGCCGAGGACGGGCCCCGGCTCACCGCGTTCGGCCCGCTGGGCGCGGCAGCGGCGGCGGAGGCCAGGCCGGGCGGGCAGCTCTCGGTCCGCCTGGGCTACCTCACTCCGGAGCAGGTCGAGGGCAAGGAGGCCGGTACGGCGTCCGACCTGTTCGTGCTGGGGCTGCTGCTGGCGTACGCGGCGACGGGGACGACCCCGTTCACGGAGGGCCCGGCCGAGGAGGCCGCCCGCCGGATCGCCGAGGCGGACCCCGAACTGGACGCCGTACCGGAGGAGTTGCGCGAGCTGATCGCCGGCTGCCTGGCGAAGGACCCGGCCGAGCGGCCCACCGCCGGTACGGTCGCCGCCCAACTGGCCCTGGAGGGCGCGGCGGGCCTGGCCCGGGGCGGCTGGCTCCCCGAACGGCTCGCGGCGGCGGTGGCGGACCAGGAGGCGCGGGTGCGGGCGCTGGAGGTGCCGGAGGAGGCCGACGCCGCTGTCCCCGCCGACGCCGCTGTCCCCGCCGCCCCTCAGGACGCGCGGCCCACGGAGGAGCCGGAGGACGCGCGGCCCGCCGAGGAGCCCGAGGACGCACGGCCTGCGGGCGCGGTGACCGGCGCGGCCACCGCGAGCCCGGCGGGCACGGCTGCCGCACCCCCGACCGACGCCGCTGCCGAAGGCCCCGCGAGCACGGTCACCGCCCCCCTCTCCGACGCCGCTGCCGAAACCGCCGCGAGCGCACCGGCCGACGCCCCCGCAGGGACACCGGCCGCCCCACCCGCAGCCACGCGGCCCCCGACCGACCCACGGCTCCCGGCACCCACCACGAGCAAGGCCCAGGACACCGGCACAAGCCCCCAGTCCCACGGCAGCAAGCCCAGCACCACCGACACAGGCACAGACACCACCGGCACAGGCACAGGCACCACCACCACCGGCACCGGCACAGGCACCGGCACCACCAGCACTGACACCGGCACCACTACCGGAGACATCGGCGAGGACCGAGGCACCACCCGCTTCCTCAACACCGGCCCCAAGCCGTCCCAGTCCGACCGCGCGACCACCCAGCTCGCCCTCCCCCACGGGCTGCCCCCAGCCCACGCCCCGGCCCACGCCCCGGCCCCGGGCCACGCCCCCGCCACGCCCCCGCCCGCCCGGTCGGCGCCCTCGCTCCCCGCCTCCCCCGGCCTCCCGTCGGCGGGCCACCACCAGGACCACGGCCACCAGCCCCACGGCAGCCCGGCCCCCTACCCGGCCGCGGTGCTCCCGGGCTCCGCAGGCCAGAGCGGCGGCCGAAGCGAAGGCTCGAACGGCGGCCATGGCAACGGCGGCCACGGCGGCCACAGCGGACCCCACAGCAACGGCGGCCCCCAGAACGGCCCCATGGTGGAGCTGCCCCTGCCGCCCGCACCCGCCCCTCCGCCCGGCTCCGCCACCAGCCGCCGGACCCTGATCGCCATCGCGGCCGCCGCGGTCGGCGGGCTCGTCGTGGGCGGCGGCTCGGTCGCCGCGATCGGGGGCGGGGAGAGCGTGGCCGCCACCGACGACAAGCCCCCCGCGCCGAAGCCGCGCCGTACGCTCCCGGGCCGGCCCCCCGAGCCGCGCTGGACCTACTCCCATCCGGCCTCCGAGTCCTCCCCGCTGACCACCGCGCTCTGGGGGGACCGGCTGCTGGTGGTGACCAGCGAGAGCCAGGCGAGCGCCGTCGACCTGCGGACCGGCAAGCGGGTCTGGCAGCGCGCGGACGCGGCCAAGGGCCAGGCGGCGCTGCCCGCCGGCGACCTGTGCTTCGTGGCGAGCCCGACGGAGTTCCTCTGGCTCGCGCCGAAGGACGGGGCGGTCGTGCACCGGGTGCGGTACGCGGACGGCTTCACCGACCTGCCGGACCTCCAGGTGGGGCGGCTGGCGGGCCGTTCCGGGTCCGTCATCTGGTTCACCGGCTCGCGCACGGTCACCGTGAAGGCGCCCAAGCCGAAGAAGGGCAAGAAGCAGGCGCCGGACCGGCAGGTCGCCCAGGCGCACTTCTTCGCGTACGACATCGTCCGGCGCGCCGAACTCTGGCGTACGCCGGTACCGGCAGGCCGCGCCCCCGGCACGCCCCTCTACCGGGTCGTCGCGGAGCGCTCGGCCGATCTCCTCGTACGGCAGGACGCGGTCACCCTGACGGCGGCCGAGGTCAAGGCGGCCAAGGGGAAGGGCTCCATCCGCTCCTTCGACCAGCAGACCGGCAAGCTGCGGTGGGCCAAGCAGTACGGCACGGCCGGACCCGAGGCGGCCGTCACGGGGGACGAGGACGGGATCCTGTACGTGGGGGTCGGCGCCGATCTCCAGTCGTTCGAGGCGGACACCGCCAAGCCGCTGTGGCGGGTCGAGGGCACGGCGGGTTCGGCCTTCGGCACCCCGCTGGTGGCCGGGCCCTTCCTCCACACCACCGAACGCGACCGGCAGGTCGGCGCGGTGGAGCGGGAGAGCGGGCGCCTCGTCTGGCGGCGCTCGACGGAGGTGCCGGGCATCGGGAACGCCCCCGCTCTCACCCTGAGCAGCAGCGGCAGGACGCTGCTCGCCTCCGACGCCACCCAGGTCACCGCGTTCTCCGCGGCCGACGGGGAGCGCCTGTGGAAGTTCCAGGACATCGGCGTGGCCGACCCGAAGGGGGCCACGGTGAGCGCCCCGTACCGGACCCTCGCCGTCGGCGGGAACGTCGTCGTCCAGCGGGACAGGTCCTTCTACGCCTTCCCGGTGGCCTGAGCCAGAGCCGTCAGCGGTACCGCCGTCCGGGGCATCCCCGGACGGCACGCCGTGCGGTCCTTGCATCACCTGACACCGAGTGACCGGATTAATCAGATTCGCTCACTTATGGACGGGTCCGGTCTCCGGGCCCCGTCTCCGTCACGGAGGTGATGTCGTGTCAGGCAGACTCCTGCGCGCGGTCTGCGCGACCGCGCTCGCCACGGCCCTCGCGGTCTCCCCCGCCACCGCCGCACCGGCCGAACCCGGCCCCGTACCGTCCGAGGAACCCGTACGCCCCCAGGACGCGGCACCACCGGTGGACGACGACGCGGACCCCGGGGCGGGCCTCGGAACGGCCGACGAGGACGGGGAAGGGGGAGGGGAAGCAGCCGAGGTCGACGCGGAGACGGCACTGGCCGCCCCCGAGGCCGGGGCTCCCCGCAACGTAGCGACCCTCCTGCGGGAGTTGCAGACCCGCTACCAGGAGGCGGAGGAGGCCAGCGAGACCTACAACGCCACCGCCGAGAAGCTGAAGCAGCGGACCGCGCAGGCGAAGAAGGTGAACGCGGAGCTGGCGAAGGCACGGGCCGCGCTGCAACTCAGCCGGGACGACGCCGGGCGGCTGGCCCGGGAGCAGTACCAGGGGCACACCCAGTTCTCCGCCTACCTCCAGTTGCTGCTGGCCCGCGACCCCCTGCGCGCCCTGGACCAGAGCCATGTCATCGAGCGGGTGGCGGCGAGCCGCGCGGCGACGGTGGAACGTCTGAGCGACGACGCCCGCCGCGCCGACGCCCTGGCCGCCGCCTCCCGCAAAGCGGTCGACCAGCAGAAGAAGCTGGCCGCGCGGCAGAAGAAGCAGCGCGACACCGTGCACGGCAAGCTGAAGAAGGTGGAGGCGCTGCTGGCCACGCTCTCCGCCGGGCAGCTGACCCAGCTGGCCGGGCTCGAACAGCGGGGCGTGGAGGCGGCCCAGCGCGAACTGGTCGCCTCCGGGGCGCTGAGCTCGACCCGGCCACCGACGCGCCAGGGCGGTGACGCCGTCGCGTACGCGGTCCGGCAGATCGGCAAGCCGTACGTGTGGGGCGCCCAGGGCCCCGGCTCCTTCGACTGCTCCGGGCTGACGTCCCAGGCCTGGGCGGCGGCGGGCCGGCCGATCCCCCGCACCTCCCAGGAGCAGTGGAGGCAGCTCCCGAGGGTGCCCGTCTCCTCGCTGCGCCCCGGTGACCTGGTGATCTACTTCCCCAAGGCGACGCATGTGGCGCTGTACATCGGCGACGGCCTGGTGGTCCAGGCACCGCGCCCCGGCACGAGGGTGAAGGTCTCCCCGGTGGCGTCCAACCCGCTGCTGGGAGCCGTCCGCCCCGACCCCGGCGGCGTACCGCTGTCCACGTACAGGCGTCCGGAGCTGCCGGCGGGTGCGACGGACGGGGCCGACACGGGTTACAGCTCCGGCGCCGCCCCCGGGGCTTCTCGCTGATCCTTTCGGAGCGGGGCGGTCAGTGGCTCACGTACTGCTTGTGGTTCCCACCCTGCGGGTAGGTGTGCTCCGCCTCCGTGAGGCGTTCGCCGGTGATGGCGGTGACCTCGGTGCCCTCCTCGGTCTCGCACAGCGCCAGCAGCTTCACGCCGGCCCGGTCCACCAGCAGCTCCCTGGTCCCGGCGCACGCGCCCGCGGCCTTCACCAGCTTGCCGGCCACCTCGGCGACCGCGCCGTCCTCTTTGCCCTTCTTCGCGCCGTACGTCAGGGTCAGCAGGGTGCCGGAGGCGGTCATGGCGTAGAAGGCCGCGGGATACCCGACGATGGCGCCGTAATGCCCGTTCGCCGGGTAGACCAACGCCTCCAGCGGCTCCCCGTCCCCCGAGTACAGCTTCTGGTAGGAGCCCTGTCCGTCGGTACGGTCGCGGAAGGGCTCGAGGCGGTACAGCGAACCGTGGCTCAGCCAGAGGACGTCGCCGAGCCCCGAGGCGTACGGGCGCAGGGGCAGCTCGGTGTCCTTGGGGAGCTCCACCACGGTGTCCCAGGCACCGTGGTCGTCGACGCCCGTCAGCAGCGGTCCGTCGTAGTCGTCACACCAGCGCCCGACCACCAACGCGCCCTTCGAACCGTTCCGGAAGTCAGTGATGTAAGGGGCCTGCCGGCAGCCCAGCCGGGGAATCGTGTCCTGCCGGTGCGAAATCAGGCGGCTCAGGCCGTCGTACTTGAGCTCGGTCGCGTGCACGCCGCGCTCCTGGTCGGACGGCAGCTCCGGGATCCGGGTGTAGTGAGGCGGGGTACAGCCTTGCGCGAGTACCAGCGGAGTGCTGATCGTGCGGGCGCTTCTGCGTTCATGGGTGGCCAGGTGGAAGCAGTCCTCCTTCTCCCTCGTCACGGCCAGCACCTTGCCGGTCCAGTGGTCGACCTCGACGAGCTGCCAGCTCGACTGCACATAGATCTGGTCCGCGTGCCCCAGAGGGACCAGGGGCTGCCACTGCGCCTCCTCGTCCTCTTCGCCATAGGAGTAGTCACTCTCCGTCACGAAGTTCCAGTTGCGGATCCGCTTCTTCTTCGCAGTCGCCGGTGAGGGAAGCTGGGTGGTGTTCTTCACCTCCCCGCTGGAGCCGTCGAGAGTGACCAGGGTGAGGGGGTCCACCACCACGTGCACACGGCAGAAGTCGGAGACGCCGACCTGACCGAGCCGCGAGTCGGCCGTGTAGGTCTTCCTCAGGTAGGGCAGCGTGATCTCGGTGTCCCGGACCGTGTAGCGCCAGCGCTCACTTCCGTCGGCCGTGTCGTAGCCGACCACCGCGTTCCCGCCGGCGACGGACTCCACCGCCACCAGCGTGCTCTGCGTCACCAACGGGTCGTTCTGATGCTTCCGGTCCACCCGCCAGCCGTCGTGCTCGGGGCGGTCGAGCAGGCAGGTGGTCAACTCCGCCGGGCCCGGCAGCTTCTTCCGCCACAGCGTCTTCTCGGGCTTGAGGTGGGGCACGGGCTCGTGGTGCTCGGCGGCCGATATCTCATGCCCCTTGCCGCGTCGCTCTTCCGGAAGGGTCTGGGAGGTCGCGTCGAACACCGGCTTCTTCTCGTCGGCCAGCGCCCGCTGCGCGCCCTGGGCCACCTGGTCCGCGCCGACGCTCAGCAGCGACCCCACCAGCGCCCCGCCGACCACGACCGCCAGCAGCCGCTGCGCCCGCCGCCTGGTCCCCCCGGGAACGGGCGGCGGCAGGCAGGAGTCCTGCCGGCGGGTCAGCAGGACACACAGCCCGATCGCGGCCAGACAGGCCAGGGCGGCCGCCAACGCGGCGGCCGGGCGCGGCGGGTCGGCCGCCAGGAACTGGTACGGCCGCGGGGCGTAGGGCAGTTCCTCGGCGGGGCTCCTGGCGAAGGCGAACAGACCGAGGCAGGCCGCCAGTGCCGCCGCGGCCATCGCCCACCGCACCGTACGGGGGGTGCCGAAGCCGCCCACCAGCACCACCGCCGCGACCAGTGCGGGGACCGCGATCCACCAGGGCGCGGTGCCGAACTCCTCCGACAGCCCCCAGGACCACGGCGAGAAGGCCGCCAGGGCCAGCAGAGCCGCCGCCGCGCCGAACACCGCCGGCGTGATCCACCAGCGCCCCGGCGGGGCGTCCGAGGTCTCGTCCGCCGGCGAGCCGACTTCGTCGTCGCCGCCGCTTCCGTCCTGTGGTGGTGTGCGGTGCTCCTCGCGCACGCGTGCTCCCTGGGTCCACAGCCGCGCCCGACCGCCGTCGGACCGGCAAGTCTCCATGGCAGGAGGGCACTTCCGTGCGAGGCCGTACTCCCCCGTCGGCTCCCTGCGAAGGTTACCCAGTCACCGGACGGAGCAGGCGGGCGGTCTGTGCGGCCCATGAGCCGCCCTCCGGGAGGTCCCGGGCACGCGGGGCGTCCAGCGGCCGGGCCGGCGGTGCGGGTCCGGCCGCTGGGACAGGGGGGGAACGCGGCCGGTCAGACTCCGGAGACCGAGGTCAGGTACGCGTTCGTCTTCTCCGGGTCGAAGAAGAAGTTGTCGAAGTCCGCCGGGTCGTCGAACCCGTTGGCGAAGCGGTCCGCGACGGGCTGGAGCCGGCCCGCCGCGCCGATCAGGTTCAGTACGTGCTCCGGCGGGGCGCCGAGCATCGCGTTGGTCCACCTCACGACGTGCTGGGCGCTCTCCCAGTGGCGGTCGAAGGTGGCCTGCATCCACGCCGCGTCGAACTCCTTGTCGCCGTGCTCGATGATCGAGTCCAGGTAGGAGTTGGCGCACTTGGACGCCGAGTTGGAGCCCTGGCCGGTGATCGGGTCGTTGGCCACGACGACGTCCGCGACGCCGAGGACCAGACCGCCGCCGGGGAGCCGGCCGATCGGCTTGCGGACGGTGGGGGCGTAACGGCCGGCGAGGGTGCCGTTGGCGTCGGTCAGCTCGACCTTGGTGGCGCGGGCGTACTCCCACGGCGTGAACTTCTCCATGAGGTCCAGCGTCTTGGCGAGGTGCTCGGAGGGGTCCTTGATGCCCTGGAAGGCGTCGAGCGGGCCGCCGGGGACGCCCTCCCAGAAGAGGATGTCGGCGCGGCCGGAGGTGGTCAGCGTCGGCATCACGAACAGTTCGCCGACGCCCGGCACCAGGTTGCAGCGGACCGCGTCGAACTCCGGGTGCTCGGGGCGCGGGCCCATGCCGTGGACGTAGGCGACCGACAGTGCGCGCTGCGGGGCGTCGAACGGCGAACGGGCCGCGTCCCGGCCGAACATGGAGACCAGCTCGCCCTTGCCGGCCGAGACCATCACCAGGTCGTAGGTGCGGGAGAAGTAGTCCAGGTCGGAGACGGCCGCCCCGTGGATGACGAGCTGTCCGCCGCGCTGGGCGAAGGTCTCCATCCAGCCCGCCATCTTCACGCGCTGGTCGACGGACTGGGCGAACCCGTCGAGCCTGCCGACCCAGTCGACGGCGCGCGAGGAGTCCGGGGCGGCGACGGAGACGCCGAGGCCCTCGATCCTGGGGGCCTGGGACTCCCAGAAGTTCAGCTGGTAGTCCCGCTCGTGCTGGAGCGCGGTGTGGAACATGCACTGCGTCGACATGACCCGGCCGGTGCGGATCTCGTCGGCGGTGCGGTTGGACATCAGCGTGACTTCGTAGCCTCTGGACTGCAGCCCCAGGGCCAGCTGGAGCCCGGACTGACCGGCTCCGACTATGAGTATCTTCCGCATCGCGGCTCTCCGTTGGGTTGATCGAGGCGATCTGTGCGACCTACGCGGGGGTGACGTCGAGAGCATGGCCCACCAGGGCCAGCAGCGACTCGACGACCGTGATCCTGTTACGCGCGTCCATGATCACAACAGGGACGTGCGGCGGTACGGTCAGGGCCTCCCTGACGTCCTCCGCCTCGTATCCGGGCGTCCCCTCGAAGTGGTTGACCGCCACGACGTACGGCAGCCCGCAGCTCTCGAAGTAGTCGAGCGCGGGGAAGCAGTCCTCCAGCCGGCGGGTGTCGGCGAGGACGACCGCCCCGATCGCGCCGCGCACCAGGTCGTCCCACATGAACCAGAAGCGCTGCTGGCCGGGGGTGCCGAAGACGTACAGGACGAGGTCGTCGTCCAGGGTGAGCCGGCCGAAGTCCATGGCCACCGTCGTGGTGGTCTTCTCGGGCGTCGCGGAGAGGTCGTCGGTCTCCTCACTGGCCTGGGTCATCAGCGCTTCGGTCTGCAACGGCGTGATCTCGGAGACCGAGCCGACGAACGTCGTCTTGCCCACGCCGAATCCGCCCGCCACCACGATCTTGGTCGCGGTGGGGGCGCGGGTGTGGTCGAGCTGCCAGGCCTGGAGGGACTCCTCCGCCTGGTCCTGGGGCCCCGGCTGGCGCGGGGCGAACAGCGGCGCCTCAGAGACGGCGGAGTCCATTGAGCACCCTTTCGAGCAGTGCGCGGTCGGGCTGACCGGTGCCGTGACCGGTTCCGTACACGCGGATCTTTCCCTGGTCGGCCAAGTCGCTGAGCAGCACCCGGACGACTCCGAGCGGCATCTTCAACAGGGCCGAGATCTCCGCGACCGTACGCATCCGGCGGCAGATTTCGACGATGGCCTGGAGCTCCGGCATGACGCGCGAGGCCAGGTTGCCGTTGGTCAGCTCACGGCGCTCCTCGGGTGCTTCGAGGGCGGCGACGAACGTCTCGACGAGCAGGACGTGCCCGAACCGCGTGCGGCCTCCGGTGAGGGAGTACGGACGGACCCGGGCGGGGCGCTTGTCGGCCCCCCGGACGGGGAGGCGGGGAGAGGGCTCGGCTGCGGCGGTCGTCACTGGGCACTCTCCATCGATTTGCGCAGCTCGCTGCGGAGTTCGGGGGTGAGGACGTGTCCGGCCCGGCCGACGAAGAGGGCCATGTGGTACGCGACGACGCTCATGTCGCAGTCAGGGGTGGCGTGGACGCCTAGGAGGGAGCCGTCGCTGATCGACATGACGAAGACGCTGCCCTCGTCCATGGCGACCATCGTCTGTTTGACGCCGCCGCCGTCCATCAGCTTCGCGGCTCCGACGGTGAGCGAGCCGATGCCGGAGACGATGGTGGCCAGGTCGGCGCTGGACCCCTTGGGGCCGTCCGACGTCCCGGCCGCCTTGGCTTCGTGATGGCCGGGGTCGGAGGAGAGCAGCATCAGCCCGTCGGACGAGACGACGGTGACCGAGTGGACCCCTGGCACCTCCTCCACGAGATTGCTCAGCAACCAGTGAAGGTTCCGGGCTTCGGTGCTCAGCCCGAACGTGCTGGGCGCAGTCAACTGCGTGCCTCCTCGACTGTGTCCCCCGTCTCTCCGTTCCGGCGGTCCGTGCGGCCGCCGGTCTGCTCGGTCGTCCCTGTGCCGTGTGCGGTGCGTGCGTCGTGTGCGGCGCCCGTGGCGTGGGCGGCGGCGGTGGTGGTCTCGTGCCCGGTTCGGCCGGTGGCTACGCCCCCGTGGCCGGCGAGGGTGCCGGGCCCGGCCGACTCGGCGATCTCGGCCTCGACATCGCGCCGGCCCTCCTTCGCCGCCTGGTGGAAGCTGCCCAGCCGACGGCGCAGGTCGTCCCTGTCCAGGCTGCCGGTGCGCCCGGTGGTGGGGGCACCCTCGGGCCGGACCACCTTGGGGGTGCGCTTGGGCAGCCCCTTGTCGGTGACCCGCGCGGCCGGCGGCTTGCGGGGTCCGGGCACGGTGTCGGCGGCGGCCTCGGCACGGGGGGCGGGGCGGAACGCGGACCCGTCCTGGTCCTGGTCCCCGGGACCGCTGTCGGCCGGGCGCTCGTGGCGGTCGGGGCCGATGGCGTACGGGTCGGGGGCGGGGTCGGTGACGTACGGGGCGGAGGCCTGCGGGACCTCGGAGGTGGCCGGGGTCTCCGGGGCGGCGGGCTCCGGGGCGGCGGGGGGCTCCGGGGCGGCCGGGGTGTCCGAGGCCAGCGGGTCGGCCGACTCGGCCGGGGGCTCCGGGGGCGCCTGGTCGGCCGGGTCCGCCGGAGGCTTCGGCAGCCGGACCTGCATCGTGATCTCGGAGTCCGGCTCGGCGGTCCTGCCCGCCGACGCATCAGCCTGGGCGTTCGGCCGCACGTCTGCCTGCGCGTCCGCTTCGGGCTTCTGCTGCCGCGGTACGGCGGTGGCTTCGGGGCCCTCGGGCGCCCCGGCGGCCTCGGACGCCTTCGCGGCGGCCTCGCGGATCGCCCGCTCGGCAGCGGCGATCATCGGGTCGACGGCGGGCTCGGGAGCGGCGGGCTCGGGCTGAGGCTCCCGCACCGGCTCGGCGGCCTCGTCGGCCGCCTGCTCGCGCTCGGCGGCGGACTCCGCAGCGGGCTCGGGCCGGGGCTCGTACGTCTCTTCGGACACCGGCTCCGACACCGGCTCGGACCCCGCCTCCGCAACGGCCCCGGACTCGGGGGTCGCCCCGGGCTCGGCGGCCGGCTCGTCCGTGGCCTCGGGCGGCGTCGGCGAGGCCGGCGTACGGCTCGGCAGGGCGTTGGAGTTGGCCTCGGCCACCGAGCCCGGCAGGGTGAGCGCCGGGCCCTCGCCGGGCAGCTGCACGGCGGGCGGCGAGGAGGCGGGCAGGGAGTTGGGCAGCAGGGTCTGCGGCAGGACGACGACAGCCGCCACTCCACTCCCCTTCTGCTCGCGCAGCTGGACCCGCACACCGTGCCGGGCGGCCAGCAGCGACGTGACCTGGAGGCCGAGTCCGGCCCCGGGCGCATCGATGGTCCGCCCCCCCGCGTCGAACGACGCCGGGTCGGCCAGCCTCGCATTGAGCTCGCCCATGCGGACGCTCGACATACCGATGCCCGCGTCCTGCACGGAGAGCATCACCTCACCGGTCTCCAGCAGCCAGCCGGACAGCTCGACATGGGAGTCCGGCGGGGAGAAGGAGGTCGCGTTCTCCAGGAGTTCGGCGAGGAGGTGGCTGAGATCGTCGGCGGCGAACCCGGCGATCTGGGCGTGCGGCGGCAGGGACTGGATGGTGACCCGCTCGTACCGCTCGATCTCGCTGACGGCCGCGCGGGCCACGTCGACCAGCGGGATCGGCCCGGCGTGGCTGTGGCCGTGCTCGGCGCCCGCGAGGACGAGCATGTTCTCGCTGTGCCGGCGCATGACCGTGGCCATGTGGTCCAGCTTGAACAGGGTGGCGAGGCGCTCCGGGTCCTGCTCGCGCTCCTCCAGGCTCTCGATGACGCCGAGCTGGCGCTCGACGAGACCGAGGTTGCGCAGCGAGAGGTTGACGAAGGTGTGGTGGACGGTGTTCTTCAGCCGCTCCAGCTGCGTGGCCAGCTCGGCGGTGCGGTCCTGGAGTTCGGACCGCTGCTGGGCCAGGGTCTCGCGGCCGGAGATCAGGCCGGAGCGTTCGGTGGTGAGGCTGTCGACGCGGCCGGTGAACTCCTGGCGCAGCGCGGCGAACTTGCCGTGCAGCGTGTTCATCGACCGTACGACCTGCGCGAACTCGTCGTTGCGGCCGGTGTAGCGGACCGGTTCGGCGCTCTCGGGCTCCTCCGCGAGGCGGGCGGCGCCGATGCGCAGGACGGCGAGCGGCTGGGTCAGGGTGCGGGCGACGGCGGTGGAGACGCCGACGGCGAGCAGGAAGCAGCCGCCGAGGAGGGCGAGGCTCAGTTCGAGGGCGGTGACGTCGTCGTCGCGGAACCCCTCCAGGCGCTGGACCTGGTTGGTAGAGAGGGCCGACTCGACGCCGCGCATCCGGTCGACCCGGGCGGAGAGCGCGGCCTCCAGCTTCTTGGCGTCGGTGCCGCGCTCGCTCTCGGAGAGCTCGGGGCGGTCGGTGAGGCGGGTGAGGTACTTCTCCGCGCTGTTGACCTCGGGGCCCGTGACCGTGGCGGAGAGCTTGTCGCGGGCGACGGGGTTGGCCGCCTGGTCGAACTCGGCGAGCGAGGCCAGCTCACGGACCCGGGCCTGCTGCGCGGCGGCGCTCAGCTCGTCGCGGGCCCGGTCCGCCCGTTTGGCCTCGTCGTCCTGGGTCTCCACCGGAAGCCCGGTGAAGGGGTCGATCTGCGGGGGAGCCGGCTCGGGGCTCGGTACGGCGAGGGCCGCGAGGAGGAGCCCGCGGGTGGCGGAGGCCTGCTCGACGGCGCCGCCGAGGACGAGCGGGGCCCGGGTGGCGTCGGCGGCGCGCGGCGGGGTCCTCTCGGCCAGCTCGGCGGAGATGCCGTGCAGCTTGGCGATGACCTCGGAGTACGCCTGGTGCGCCTCCAGCGCCGAGCCCTTGCCGGTCAGGGCGTCCCGGCGCAGGGACGGCACGGTGGACAGGTCGCGGCGCAGGGCGGCGGGGGCCGGGCCGTGGATCTCGTCGATCTGCTGGTCGACGCGGGTGGTGCGGGTGCGGCGGCTCTCGGCGCCGCCCTTGCCGTCATCGGCGCGGCCGCCCGCGATGTACGCGGTGACGGCGTCCCGCTCGTCGGCGAGGGAGTGCGCCAGAGTGACGGCCTGCCGGTTCAGCTCGGAGAGGGTCACCAGCCGCTGGGACTCGGCCAGGTCGGAGGAGGCGCTCAGCGCGGCGGGAGCGCCCGCCGCGATGACGATGACCCCGACGACGGCGACTCCGGCGACCAGCCGGCTCCGTACCCGTACGGTCCGCTTGTCGGCGACCGGGGCCGGAGGCGTCGCCCCGGAACCGTCGCGCGTGCTGCCCTTGCTCCGCGGCCGCTTCTTCTGCACCGGTGCTCGCAATCTTGACTCGTCCACCCTTGAAGCAGAGGTGACGCTCGGTCACGTAGAAGGACCCCCCGCTCCTGGTACGGCTTCTGACCATTCCAGTGCTTTTGAGAGGGGGACGCGCATCAACCGCTCCGCCACTCGAACGAGTGAACATCACTCATGAGTTGGCGAACAAGTCTCCCCAGGGCCGCCCCTGACCATGCATAGGGCACGGGGTGGAAGTTCGGCGCAGCCTTTGGCAGGATGCCCGCCCGCACTCCCCCGGAGCCTTCGCCTCCGCGTACCGGGCCCGCTTTGACCTGCTGGTACGGCTGGAAACCGCTCCCGTGCGCGTCTTATGAAGGCTTCGTGCAGACTGGCGCCATGACCCTCCGACTCGTCACCGTCCCCGGTGATCCCGAACGCCCCAACGAGGACTGGGCATCCACCGCCCTCTCCGGGCCCGGCCAGGGTGGGGTGCTGGTGGTGCTCGACGGCGTCACGCCGCCGAAGGGGGACGACGGTTGTGTGCACTCCGTGCCCTGGTTCACCGAGCGGCTGGGCGGCGCGCTGGTGGAACTGTCGGGTTCACGGCGAGATATGGACCTGGCCGAGATTCTGTCGGCGTCCATCCGGCGCACCGCCGACGCCCACCGGTCGACCTGTGACCTTTCTCACGTGCGTACGCCTCAGGCGACCGTGGCCCTGGCGCGTTGGAGCGAACACGCGATCGAGTACCTGGTGCTCTCCGACGCGGTGCTCCTACTGGAGGCCCCGGACGGCACGGTCCGGCCGGTCCTCGACGACCGCCTCGACCGGCTGCCGCCCGGCTCACTGGCCTCGGCGGCGCTCGTCGACAGCCGGCTGCGGAACCAGGAGGGCGGCTTCTTCACGGCCGCCGCCGACCCCGCGGTGGCCTCACGCGCGGTGACCGGCACCGTCCCGGCCGACGCGGTCCGGTCGCTGACCGCGCTGACGGACGGGGCGAGCCGGTGGACGGAGGTGTTCCACGAGGGCGACTGGACGGCCCTGCTGGGGCTGGTCCGCGAGGCGGGGCCCGAGGGGCTGATCGACCGGGTACGGGAGCTGGAGGAGGCCGACGCCGCCGCCGGGCGCGTACGGCTGCGGGGGAGCAAGACGCACGACGACGCGACGGCGGTCTTCGTGGAGCTGTGACGCGGGGCCTTCGCGCGTTCAGGCCTTCGCGCGCGTTCAGGGCCTTCGCGCGTTCAGGCCATCGCGCGTTCAGGCTTCCGCGCGTTCAGGCCTCCGCGCGGGCGTTCAGCTGGTGCAGCAGCCGGGCCAGCTCCGCCACCTCGGCCCGGTCCCAGTCCGCCAGCTTGCGGACGTACCGCCCGCGCCGGGCGTCGCGGACGCTGCGGAAGCGGGCCAGGCCCTCGTCGGTCAGCCGGACGAGCCAGGCGCGGCCGTCCGCCGGGTCGGGTTCGCGGGCGACCAGCCCGAGGTTCTCCAGGGCCCGCAGCTGGCGGCTCATCGTGGCCTTGCCGACGCCGAAGTAGGCGGCCAGTTCGGTGGCGCGCTGCCGGCCGGCCGACTCCAGGCGGACGAGCAGACCGTAGGCGGCGGGTTCCAGTTCGGGGTGGACCTCGCGGGCCATCTCCCCCGAACTGGCCCGCGCGCGGCGCAGGAAGACCGCCAGCTCGCGCTCCAGCGCCAGGAACTCCTGGTCCACACCAGCTCCGTCGGTCGCGCCCGGCTCCCGCACGCTCTTGCTCCCGTGCACGTCAGCACCCCTCGTACGGTTTCCTGCCGATGAAAGTTCCTTCCACGGCCGGTCGACGCCGCAGCTCGGCCATTATTTCGCAGGCGTGGATCAACGGCGGCGACCAGACCCCGTCCCGTATGCCGGGTCCGCGCGCGTGGCGTCGCCGTCGACCCGCTCCGGGTGACCCGCTTCAAAACACGGCCGGCGAGCTGCCGGACGGCCGCCGGCCGTGGGCCCCACCCGAGCCCGCCTCGGTGGCCGCGCCCCAGGTCACCGGGGTTCCGCGCCATCCCGCACCCCACTATGCACTGCGCGTATACCCGCTATGTATAGTCCTCGGCGTACCGCACACCTGTGCGGATATTCCGCGCAGAGGAGTGGTGTGCCGTGCCCAAGAAGACGACCTTGCTCGGTGGCGGGTTGGCCGCCGCG
Organism: Streptomyces sp. NPDC007346; assembly: GCF_040703535.1. Classification (NCBI taxonomy): domain Bacteria; kingdom Bacillati; phylum Actinomycetota; class Actinomycetes; order Kitasatosporales; family Streptomycetaceae; genus Streptomyces; species Streptomyces sp. NPDC007346. The sequence continues at coordinate 25,670 of NZ_JBEYKR010000032.1, read as the reverse complement.
TTGGTGACGGCGCTCACACTGGCGCTCAGCGGCTGCTCGATGGAGACGACGGCTCCGAGTTCGGCGCGGCAGGACGCGGCGTCCGACGCCAAGGGCTCCTTCGGGCGGGCGGACTGCCGCAAGGCGAAGTGCATCGCCCTCACGTTCGACGCCGGGCCGGGCAAGGACACCCCGGAGCTGCTGGACATCCTGAAGGAGAAGAAGGTCCACGCGACCTTCTTCCTGCTGGGCAAGAACCACGTCGTCAAGCACCCGGACACCGTGCGGCGCCTCCAGGACGAGGGCCACGAGGTGGCCAACCACACCTGGACGCACAAGATCCTCACCGACCAGGAGCCGGACGCGATACGGGCCGAGCTGGAGAAGACCCAGGTGGCGATCGAGGAGATCACCGGAAAGAAGCCCCGGCTGATGCGCCCGCCGCAGGGCCGCACCGACGACACGGTCTCGGAGATCAGCAAGGAGCTGGGCCTCTCCCAGGTGCTGTGGAGCGCCACCGCCAAGGACTACTCGACGAACGACTCCGCGCTGATCACGGAGCGGATCCTGGACCAGGCGAGCAAGGACGGCATCATCCTGCTCCACGACATATACAAGGGCACCGTGCCCGCGGTGCCCGGAATCATCGACGCCCTCCAGAAGGACGGCTACACCTTCGTGACCGTCCCGGAGCTGATGGCCCCGGCCGTGCCGGAGCCGGGCACGATCTACCGCCCCTGAGCACCGTGTCGCCCTATGGGCACCGCGTTGTCCTATGGGCACCGTGTCGGCGTACAGGCACCGCGTCGCCGTACGAGCGCCGCACGGCCCCGTACACGCGGAGCCGTACACGCCGGACGGCCCGCCCCCCGTCGACTCGGGAAGCGGGCCGTCCGTACCGGCCACGCACCTGATGCCGCGCCCGTCACAGCGTGGCGCTCAGGCCGCGGCCGGGATCCTCTCCTCCGTCCGGGCCGAAGCCGGGCTGAGGGCGATCTCCAGCACCTGGCGGACGTCGGTGACCGGGCGGACGTCCAGCTTCTCCAGCACCTCGGCCGGGACGTCGTCCAGGTCGGCCTCGTTGCGCTGGGGGATCACCACGGTGGTGATGCCCGCGCGGTGGGCCGCCAGCAGCTTCTGCTTCAGGCCGCCGATCGGCAGCACCCGGCCGGTCAGCGAGACCTCACCGGTCATCGCCACATCCGTACGGACCAGCCGTCCGGAGAGCAGCGAGGCCAGGGCGGTCGTCAGGGTGATACCGGCGCTCGGGCCGTCCTTGGGGACCGCGCCCGCCGGGAAGTGGATGTGCACGCCCCGGTCCTTGAGGTCGGCGACCGGCAGCTCCAGCTCCGCTCCGTGCGAGCGCAGGAAGCTCAGCGCGATCTGCGCCGACTCCTTCATGACGTCCCCGAGCTGACCGGTCAGGGTCAGTCCGGACGCCCCGGTCTCCGGGTCGGCGAGCGACGCCTCGACGAAGAGGACGTCACCGCCCGCCCCGGTCACCGCGAGCCCGGTGGCCACGCCCGGCACGGCGGTGCGGCGCTCGGCCGGGTCCTGGGCGGACTCCGGCACGTGGTGCGGGCGCCCGATGAGGCCGCGCAGGTCGGCGTCGGTCACCGTGAACGGCAGCTCGCGGTCGCCCAGTTCGTGCTGGGCCGCGACCTTGCGGAGCAGCCGGGCCACGGACCGCTCCAGATTCCGTACGCCCGCCTCGCGGGTGTACTCGCCGGCCAGCTTGCGCAGCGCCGACTCCTCCAGGGCGACCTCGTCCTTCTCCAGACCGGCCCGCTCCAGCTGGCGCGGCACGAGGTGGTCCCGGGCGATGACGACCTTCTCGTCCTCGGTGTAGCCGTCCAGCCGGACCAGCTCCATGCGGTCGAGCAGGGCCTCGGGGATGGCTTCGAGCACGTTGGCGGTGGCCAGGAAGACGACGTCGCTGAGGTCGAGTTCGACCTCCAGGTAGTGGTCGCGGAAGGTGTGGTTCTGCGCGGGGTCGAGCACTTCGAGGAGGGCGGCGGCCGGGTCGCCCCGGAAGTCGGAGCCGACCTTGTCGATCTCGTCGAGCAGGACGACCGGGTTCATCGAACCGGCCTCCTTGATCGCCCGCACGATGCGGCCGGGCAGCGCGCCCACGTACGTACGCCGGTGGCCCCGGATCTCCGCCTCGTCCCGGACACCGCCGAGCGCGACCCGGACGAACTCACGGCCCATGGCGTGCGCCACGGACTCCCCGAGCGAGGTCTTGCCGACGCCGGGCGGCCCGACGAGGGCGAGGACGGCACCACCACGGCGGCCACCCACCACACCGAGCCCCCGGTCGGCACGCCGCTTGCGCACCGCGAGGTACTCGGTGATCCGCTCCTTCACATCGGCGAGGCCGGCGTGTTCGGCGTCCAGGACCTCCCGGGCGCCGCGGATGTCGTAGGCGTCCTCGGTGCGCTCGTTCCACGGCAGTTCGAGGACGGTGTCCAGCCAGGTGCGGATCCAGGACCCCTCAGGAGACTGGTCACTGGCCCGCTCCAGCTTCTCGACCTCCTTGAGCGCGGCCGTACGGACGTGCTCGGGCAGACCGGCGGCCTCGACGCGGGCCCGGTAGTCGTCGGACTCGTCCTCCGGGTCGCCGTTGAGCTCGGACAGCTCCTTGCGTACGGCGTCCAGCTGGCGGCGCAGCAGGAACTCGCGCTGCTGCTTGTCGACGCCCTCCTGGACGTCCTTGGCGATGGACTCGGCGACATCCTGCTCGGCGAGGTGCTCGCTCAGCCACTGGATGGCGAGCTTCAGCCGCGCGACGGGGTCCACGGTCTCCAGGAGCCGGACCTTCTGCGCGGTGGTGAGGAAGGGCGAGTACCCGGAGTTGTCGGCGAGGGCGGAGAGGTCGTCGATCTGCTGCACCCGGTCCACGACCTGCCAGGCGCCGCGCTTCTTCAGCCAGCTGGTGGCGAGCGCCTTGTACTCCTTGACGAGCTCGGCGGCGGAGCCGGGCAGGGGGTCGGGGGCGGCGGTGTCGAGCACGGTCCCCTCCACCCAGAGCGCCCGCCCGGGGCCGCTGGTCCCGGCGCCGATGCGGATCCGGTCACGGGCCCGGATGAGCGCGCCCGGATCGCCGTCCGACAGGCGTCCGACCTGCTCGACGGTGCCGAGGACACCGGTCCCCGTGTACGTCCCGTCGATCCGCGGGACCAGCAGCACCTCGGGCTTGCCGCCGCCGGGGCGGGCGGCGGCCTGCGCGGCCTCGACGGCGGCGCGCACCTCGGTGTCGGACAGGTCCAGCGGCACCACCATGCCGGGCAGGACGACCTCGTCGTCGAGCGGCAGCACGGGCAGGTCGATCGGTGTGAACGCCTTGGACTCGTTAGTCATGATCTCCCCTTCGGCAGGCAAGTTGAGCTATGTGGACTCAATGCTTGTGAGCCGCCGAATGTTCCCCAGGGGGTGTTCGCTCTGAGCGATCAGGCGTGCAGGGGGTGCCCTCCGCGGGTGGCCCGCCACCGTGCCGGTCCGCCTCGGCCGGCCATCACGCGAGCAGCGATGCCTTCAGGCGCAGCGCCGGCTCCCGCAGCAGCGGGTCGGTCGCGGTGCCGGCGCAGTGGCCCACGAGTGCGCGGGCGTGAGCGAGACGGCGGTCGGCCCAGCGGCGGGAACCCGTCGACTCCGGCGCGCGCCCCGTCGCGGCGGGGCCGGATCGGCCGACCGTCAGGTGCTCCGCCAGGAACACCGCCCTGACCAGCGCGAACGCCTGATAGGCCGGGAGCACGTCGGCAGCGGCGACCGTGTCCGGGTGTCCCAGGGCCCTGAGCTCGTCCAGGTACACCCGGCACAGGGCCTCCCGCTCCGGCCAGTCGCTCTCCTTCAGGCTCAGTGCCGCGTGGTCCTCGATCAGCTGCGCCACCTCGTAGAGCAGGGGGAAGCGCCCGTGCGGCTCCAGGTCGAGGGCCACCACATCACCGGAGTCGGTGATCAACCAGTTCTCCGCGTGGGCGTCCCGGCCTGGCACCGACACCGGCGGCCACCGGACCGCCGCCGCCCAGCTCTCCGCCAGCCCTTGGGCGTCGGGGAGGGCGAGTCTCGTGGCCCGCTTCTCCAGTTCGGCCGCCACGGACGCGTGTGCGCGGGCCGCCTCCTCGGGTCCGCCCGGGTCCGCGATCCCGCTCGACCACACGTGAATGCGGGCCAGGTACCGCAGAGCGTTGCCCACGTGCTCCCGCGGTGAGCGTCCACGGCCTTCGTACGCCTCGGCGATGACGCCTGCGAGGCTGCGGCCCACGGCGCGGCGGGAGGCGAGAACCGTGTCCGGGGGAAGTGCGCGGCCATGGGCGAAGTCGGACGGCAGCGCCACCAGGGCGAGCACCTCCGGCAGCCTCATCCAGCGGGGGGCGGCGGTGTCGCGCAGGTACTGCCCCAAGGAGGCGAGGTGCGACTGTTCGGCTTCCGCCTCGGCGTGGTAGGTCGGCTTCAGCACCAGGGTGGTGGAGAGCAGCCGGTGCGGGTCGTCGAGGACGAAGGTCTCCGACCGCCCGCCGAGCACCGTCCGGCGGAAGGGCTGCGAATACACCGCTGCCCGCGCCGCCCGCTCGTAGAACAGATCCTGCTCGCCGGCCCACACGGCGGCACGGAGCCGGTCCGTCCCGGCGTCCCCGGGCCGCGAGGGCGTGGCGGCCTCCGGCTCCTGCGGCGGTGCCTCCACGGTGGCCGAGGAAGCCGCCATGCCGGCGAGTTGCAGCAGCGGCCACGGCCAGCCGGGGGCGAGCCCGCACGCCTCCAGCGCCAGCTCGACCGCGGTCACGAACTCCTGCGGGTCCCGGGTCGACCGCCACAGCCGCTGGTGGCCCGCGGCCGACACGCTGAGGTTCTCAGGGGAACGGTCCCCCGCGTCGCGGGCCCGCGCCTTGTGCGCCAGCGCGGTGTGGAGGGCCTGCACGTCTCCGGCGCGCGCCAGGCGGAGGTACGCGTCGCCCAGCGGGCCCTGGACGTTGCCGACCGCGTCCCCCGAGTCGCTGGTCCGCTCCAGCCAGTCGATCGCCTCACGGAGGTGTTCCCTGTCCTGGGTGAGGGCGCTCAGGCGCAGGCAGGTCTCGCCGAGGTACCTGGTCACGTGCTCACGGACGAGCGGCTGCTCCGCCGGGGCAGCCGTCGTGGGAGGTACGCCCTCCGCCGCAACCTCCTCCTCGAGGCAGGCCAGCAGGACTTCACGTGCCTCGTGCAGCAGCATGACGGCGGCCTCGGTGTCCCCCGTCTCCGTGAGGAGGACCTTGGCATGGTGAAACGCGGCCCTGCCGAGGTCGAACTCGACGCGTCGACGGCGGACGGTCGACTCACGGACGGCGTCACCGAAGTAGGTGTAGGCCCGTGCGGCCGGGTTGTCGAAGGGGGGCGGCTGTGGCTCTCGCGTCGCCGCACCGTCCGCCGCCCGCCATTGCCGGTCCAACTTGCCGAACAACATGCCCAGTTGGGTGGACAACCAGGGGCGGTTCTCGGCCGAGTCCGTCTCCCGTAACGCGTGGAGCGTCGTCAGCGTGGCGCGTACGCGGTCGAGGTCGGCCTCGTCCGCCTGGGCGACGAGCAGCCGGGCGGCCCAGACGAGGGGGCGGGCGGTCAGCGACTCGGTCGGCCCGCAGGCCAGGAGCGCGTCGAGCCGGGTCCGCAGCTCCACCGGATCGGGGGCGGCCCAGGCGTCAGGGTCCGACAGGTCGTCGGACGACGCCTCCTTCGGGGGCCAGAGGGCCAGGACCGCGGTGGCACGCCACAACTCGCGGGCGAACCGTTCCCTGGGCTCGCCGAGCCGGCCCGGATCGGCCACGCAGAGAAGGTGGGCCTCCTGCGCGAGCGCGTGGGAGGCGGCGAAGTCCTTGGCGCGGTACAGGTGGATGGCGTAGTCGATCAGCGCCGAGGGGAACGCGGAGCCCTGGACCGGTGTGGCGTGGGAGGCGCTCCAGCGCATGTCCTCGATCGCGGCGGCGTAGTGGGCCTGGGCCTCGTCGAGACGCCGGAGCACCTGGAGCGTACGGGCCATGCCCGCTCGGGCGACGCCCTGGTTGTGGCGCAGCATGACGAGCCGGAAGCCGTGTTCCCCGCCGACGGCCCGGTCCTGTGCCTCCTGGAAGTGACGAAGCGCTTCCTCGTACGCCTCCAGCGCGGCTGTGCGGCGGGCGACGGCCGCGACTTCGTCGGGGAGGTCCGGGACGCCGGACTCGCCGTCGGGTAGCGGTGCGTCGGGCCCTCGGGACAGCCGTTCGGCGTCGGCGCCCACGACCGACTGAGCCTTGCGCAGATACAGCTCGCCCCGCGCGAACAGCCAGGGGAACGAGCCGGAGACGTGGGGCCGGGCCCGGACGGCCAGCTCGTCGGCCTCGGCCCACAGCGTGGGCAGCTCCGCCCGGTCCTGCACCAGCCGGTGGAGGACCTCCAGGTGAAAGGCGAAATGCTCGGCGCTGGTGTCGCCGCGCTCCTCGGCCAGGCGCAGATCGTCCCTCGCGCCGTGCAGCAGGACGAGAGGGGAGGGGTCCTGTCGGGCGATGATGAGACGGGTGACCCCGCGCATCCCGCGCCAGATCCTGCCCGCGGGCCCCTTGGCCAGGTGGGCGTCGTTCGGTTCGACGACGTCCCAGCAGCGCAGGGCCTCGGTGAGCAGATGGAGGACGTCGCCCGAACCCGTGCTCATCAGCTCCTTGGACCGCTGGTACAGCGAGCCGGACAGGTACAGGTGGACATGGCACCAGGTCGCCTTCCACCGCAGGTCGCCGAGGTGCGGCCGGAGCCGGGAAGGCCCGAGTCCGAACACGCGGCGCAGGGCGAGGCAGGCGATGACGGCGTCCTCCTCCGGGAGCTTGCCGTACGTCGCCTTCCAGACCTCCCCGGCGACGGTGACACCGGCGTCGGGGTCGGGGTCCAGCAGCTTCGCGAAGTCTCCTTCGCCGAAGCGGGCCATGACCCGCCCGAGCAGATCCGGGGTGAGGTCGATGCCCAGGGCCGAGGCCTCGGCATGCAGGAGGGCCAGGGGGTCGTCCACGTGGTGTCACCTCTCAGCGCACGGGCTGGATGTCCTCGCGCACACGTCGGTCGCCGATGAGAAAGGCGGACTGGGGCAGGATCAGGTGAGGTCCGGACCGGCCTCGCAGGATGTCCTGCCGCGTGGCGCCGACCACCTGGGAGTCGCCCTGGGCCCTGGACAGGGCGAGCAGGGCCGTACGCAGCTCGTCGGCCTCGGACCGGTCGCACAGGAGGTCGTACACCTCCATGAACCGGATCTGCCGGTACTGCTCGCCCGGGACGTCCCACGGCCCGTCGATCACCTTGCGGACCGGGGAGAACCCCACCGCCTGCGACAGGTGTGTCAGCTCGGGATGGCCGGTCTCGCCCAGCTCCTCCGCCAGCTCGCGGCGCAGGCAGTCCGCCGCGGGCTCCCGGCCCGTGCCGCGGTGCAGCCACCGGGCGAAACCGGGCACCATGACGGCCGGAAGGAAGCCCCGCAGGTCGTACTTCATGACGTCACGCGTGCGGCCTTCCGGATCGAACCGCAGCTTGTCGAGGCCGCGACGCTCCGAGTCGTGGTACTTCACCACCCCACCCGGCGGGCCGAACGTTCCCGGCCGGGTGGGGGAGCCGAAGAGGACGTAGTGGTCCTCGTCCTGCACGCGTAACAGGACGGCCACCGAGACACGGACCCTGCGGCGGGGTGTGAGCAGCAGTCGCAGCAGTGACAGATGGTGCCGGTTGCGCACCAGCGTCCGGCCGATCCAGCCCAGCAGCGCCACAGCAGCGCCGACCAGGATCTTCTCGATCATCAAGCCCCCGTAAGACGATCGAAGCCGTCCTTCGCAGCCCCCGCTGCGGGCGGTCTTCGTAGTCCAGAGATTATGGCCCGAGGTTCTCACTGTGCAGCAGAACGGCCAACTCCCGGTCCGACCGGGTCATTTCGTTCCCGGGCTCCGAGCCCGGGAACGTCGCTGCGCTCCCCCGCACCGCCCCGGCCCCACGGCCACCCTTAAGCGGCGGCCGGAGCTGATCGCCGACGACGTCGTACCGTCCGTCGCCCTGGCCCACCGGCCGTACGCGTGCCCGGCTCCTAGAATCCGGGGCATGGAGCCCGACACCTTCATCCGCGCCACGATTCCCCCCGCCCCCGTCACCCTGGACCGCCGCGAAGGACCCTTCGGCGAGGTCGCCCTGCGCGAGCGCGGGGAGCACTTCGAGATCATCGCCAACGGCTGCTTCCTGATGGACACCTCCGACGGGCGCTCCGAGCGGCTGCTGATCGACGCCGCCCTGGCCGCCCTGCCCGCCGGGCGCACCAGCCCCTCCGTGCTGATCGGCGGGCTCGGGGTGGGCTTCTCGCTGGTGCGGGCCGCCGAGGAGGCACGGTGGGGGCGGATCGCTGTCGTGGAGCGGGAGCAGGCGATCGTCGACTGGCACCGGCAGGGGCCGCTGGACCGGATCTCCGGGGCGGCGCTGGCCGATCCCCGGACCGAGGTCCTCCACACGGACCTGGTCGCCCACCTCCGTACCACCACGGAGCGTTACGACGCGCTCTGCCTGGACATCGACAACGGGCCCGACTGGACCGTCACGGAGGACAACGGGAGCCTCTACTCCCCCGCCGGTCTGGCCCACTGCCTCGACCGGCTGACCCCGGGCGGCGTGCTCGCCGTCTGGTCCGCGCAGCCGTCACCGGCCTTCGAACAGGCATTGCGGAATGCCGGGTTCAGCAGGGTTGTCACCGAAGAAGTGGCTGTTGCCCGAGGTGTGCCCGACGTGGTCCATCTCGCATCGAAGGGTTGCTGAAGGGGGCGCGAAACCCCCACGCGGTATGCACGGTCCAGTGGTGAGGCGGTCATCGGGGGACAAGGCCGACGATCCACCGCCCCGCCCGAGCCGAACGCGTACCCTCGGGGCAACACCCTGCGTAGCCGAGAGCCCTCCGCTGCCTTTACGCTGCTGACCGGCACATAGGGATCACCCACGAAATCCACGAGCGAAGACCGTGCCTTGCGGGGGTTGGCCCCCCGTGAGAACGGGCAGGGGCGGGGCGATGGAACAGACACACACCACCCACAACGGCGTCGCGGCCACCCCGGGGGCCCAGCGCCGGGTGCTGGTGGTCGAGGACGACGCCACGATCGTCGATGCCATTGCCGCCCGGCTGCGGGCGGAGGGCTTCCTGGTGCAGACCGCACTGGACGGGCCCGCCGCCGTGGACGCGGCCGAGGCGTGGCAGCCCGACCTGATGGTGCTCGACATCATGCTCCCGGGCTTCGACGGCCTGGAGGTCTGCCGCCGGGTGCAGGCGCAGCGCCCGGTGCCGGTGCTGATGCTCACCGCGCGCGACGACGAGACCGACATGCTGGTCGGGCTCGGGGTCGGCGCCGACGACTACATGACCAAGCCGTTCTCCATGCGGGAGCTGGCCGCCCGGGTGCACGTCCTGCTGCGCCGGGTGGAGCGTGCCGCGCTGGCCGCCGTCACGCCGCGCAGCGGGATACTGCGCCTCGGCGAGCTGGAGATCGACCACGCGCAGCGCCGGGTGCGGGTGCGCGCCGAGGACGTCCACCTCACGCCGACCGAGTTCGACCTGCTGGTCTGCCTGGCCAACACCCCGCGCGCGGTGCTCTCCCGGGAGCAGTTGCTGGCCGAGGTCTGGGACTGGGCGGACGCCTCGGGGACCCGTACGGTCGACAGCCACATCAAGGCGCTGCGCCGCAAGATCGGCGCCGAGCGGATCCGTACGGTGCACGGCGTGGGTTACGCCCTGGAGACCCCGGCTCCATGACCCGGCCAGGGTCGGGGATGCGGCCCTTCTCCATCAAGGCCAAGCTCGGCACGCTCGTCGTGGTCTCGGTGTTCATCACCACGGGGCTGCTGATCGTCGCCCTGCGGACGCGGACCGAGTTCCAGTTCATCACGGTGTTCTCGGTGATCGCGACGCTGCTGATCACCCAGTTCGTGGCGCACGGTCTGACCGCGCCGCTGGACGAGATGAGAGCGGTGGCCCGGTCGATCTCGCACGGCGACTACACGCGCCGGGTGAGCGGCGCCGGGCGGCGGGACGAGCTGGGCGACCTGGCCCAGACGATCAACCGCATGGCGGACGACCTGGAGGCGGAGGACCGGCACCGCAAGGAGCTGGTCGCCAACGTCTCCCACGAGCTGCGCACCCCCATCGCGGCGCTGCGGGCCGTGCTGGAGAACGTGGTGGACGGGGTCTCGGCCGCCGATCCCGAGACGATGCGTACGGCGCTGAAGCAGACGGAGCGGCTGGGCCGGCTGGTGGAGACGCTGCTGGACCTGTCCCGGCTGGACAACGGGGTGGCGGCGCTCAAGGCGCGCCGCTTCGAGGTGTGGCCCTACCTTTCGGGCGTACTGAAAGAAGCCAATCTCGCCGCGTCCCAGCGACACCTGTCGTCGGGGTCGGGCAACCACTCCCGTACGGACGTCCATCTGCACCTGGACGTCTCGCCGCCGGAGCTCACCGCGCACGCGGACGCCGAGCGGCTGCACCAGGTGGTGGCCAACCTCATCGACAACGCGGTCAAGCACAGCCCGCCGCACGGCCGGGTGACGGTCCTGGCGCGGCGCGGTGCCTACCCGGAGTCGCTGGAGCTGGAGGTCATGGACGAGGGCCCCGGCATCCCGGAGGCGGAGCGCCACCGGGTCTTCGAGCGGTTCAACCGGGGCCAGGCCCCCTCACCGCACGGTCCGGGCAGCGACGGCGGTACGGGACTGGGGCTCGCCATCGCCCGCTGGGCGGTGGATCTGCACGGCGGCCGGATCGGTGTGGCCGAATCCGCGCGGGGCTGCCGGATCCAGGTCACACTTCCGGGATCGTCCGGGCGACGCGGTTGACGGCACGGTTGACATAGGGTCGAACCGGAAGGGCACGTTCTCCGTGTCCTGCCCGAAGGGGATCTGAAGGGGATACGGTCGAAGGACCGTATCCACGGTCCTGCGTACCCGAAGTGCAGTGGAACTTCGCTTGTTTCCCGCCATTTCCTGCGCCGAAACCCGCGTTGCGATGTGATGTGCACGACGAAGCACCGGCCCGGTCTGCAAGGAACGGTTTGGGGGGCGTAGCCTTGATTTCCGCTGTCCATCACCTTGTGAAGCGGAAGAGGGCGGTTGCCGCCGTGTCGTCTCAGTCCCCCAGTAACTCGAGCATCTCGACCGACCAAGCCAGCCCGGGAACCAACCCGGCCGCCGCGTTCGGCGCCAATGAGTGGCTCGTCGACGAGATCTACCAGCAGTACCTCCAGGATCCCAGTTCGGTCGATCGCGCCTGGTGGGACTTCTTCGCCGACTACAAGCCGGGCACCTCCGGCACGGCGGACAAGCCCGTTCCCGGCGCCGCAGCCTCGGGGGCTGCGGCGGCTCCGGCCCCGGCCGCCCCGGCGCAGCCCGCCGCTCCGGCCAAGCCCGCCGCCGCTCCGGCGGCAGCCCCGGCGCAGGCCGAGCCGGCCGACGCCAAGCCCGCGGCCGCCAAGCCCGCCGAGGCCAAGGCCGCCCCGGCCCCCGCGAAGCCCGCGGCGGCCAAGCCCGCGGCGGCGCCCGCCAAGGCGAAGGAAAAGGCGGACGAGGCCACCGAGGCCCCGGCCGGCCCCGAGTACGTGACGCTGCGCGGCCCCTCGGCCGCCGTCGCGAAGAACATGAACGCCTCGCTGGAGCTGCCGACGGCCACGTCCGTCCGCGCGGTCCCGGTGAAGCTGCTCTTCGACAACCGCATCGTCATCAACAACCACCTCAAGCGCGCCCGCGGCGGGAAGATCTCCTTCACGCACCTCATCGGGTACGCGATGGTGCAGGCCCTCAAGGCCATGCCGTCGATGAACTACTCCTTCGCGGTGAAGGACGGCAAGCCGACCCTGGTCAAGCCGGAGCACATCAACCTCGGCCTCGCCATCGACCTGGTGAAGCCGAACGGCGACCGCCAGCTGGTCGTCGCGGCCATCAAGAAGGCCGAGACGCTCAACTTCTTCGAGTTCTGGCAGGCGTACGAGGACATCGTCCGGCGCGCCCGCATCGGCAAGCTCGGCATGGACGACTTCACCGGCGTCACCGCCTCGCTGACCAACCCCGGCGGGATCGGCACCGTCCACTCGGTGCCCCGCCTGATGCCCGGACAGGGCCTCATCATGGGCGTCGGCGCGATGGACTACCCGGCGGAGTTCCAGGGCACCTCCCAGGACACCCTGAACAAGCTCGGCATCTCGAAGGTCATGACGCTCACGTCGACCTACGACCACCGGGTCATCCAGGGCGCCGCCTCCGGCGAGTTCCTGCGGGTCCTGAGCCAGCTGCTGCTCGGCCAGAACGACTTCTACGACGAGATCTTCAAGGCGCTGCGCATCCCGTACGAGCCGGTCCGCTGGCTCACGGACATCGACGCGTCGCACGACAACGACGTGACGAAGGCCGCGCGGGTCTTCGAGCTGATCCACTCCTACCGGGTCCGCGGCCACGTCATGGCCGACACCGACCCGCTGGAGTACCGCCAGCGCAAGCACCCCGACCTCGACATCACCGAGCACGGCCTCACCCTGTGGGACCTGGAGCGGGACTTCGCGGTCGGCGGGTTCGCCGGCAAGTCGCTGATGAAGCTCCGCGACATCCTCGGCGTGCTGCGTGAGTCGTACTGCCGCACCACCGGCATCGAGTTCATGCACATCCAGGACCCGAAGCAGCGCAAGTGGCTCCAGGACCGGGTGGAGCGGCCCCGCGCCCAGCAGCCCGAGCGCGAGGAGCAGCTGCGCATCCTGCGCCGGCTGAACGCGGCCGAGGCGTTCGAGACCTTCCTCCAGACCAAGTACGTCGGTCAGAAGCGGTTCTCGCTGGAGGGCGGCGAGTCCGTCATCCCGCTGCTCGACGCGGTCATCGACTCCGCCGCCGAGGCCCGCCTCGACGAGGTCGTCATCGGCATGGCCCACCGCGGCCGCCTGAACGTGCTGGCGAACATCGTCGGCAAGTCGTACGCGCAGATCTTCCGCGAGTTCGAGGGCAATCTCGACCCGCGCTCGATGCACGGCTCGGGCGACGTCAAGTACCACCTGGGCGCCGAGGGCACCTTCACCGGTCTGGACGGCGAGCAGATCAAGGTCTCGCTGGCCGCCAACCCCTCGCACCTGGAGGCGGTCGACCCGGTCCTGGAGGGCATCGCCCGCGCCAAGCAGGACATCATCAACAAGGGCGGCACGGACTTCACGGTCCTGCCCGTCGCGCTCCACGGCGACGCGGCCTTCGCGGGCCAGGGCGTCGTCGCCGAGACGCTGAACATGTCGCAGCTGCGCGGCTACCGCACCGGCGGCACCGTGCACGTGGTGATCAACAACCAGGTCGGCTTCACCGCCGCCCCGGAGTCCTCGCGCTCCTCGATGTACGCCACCGACGTGGCGCGCATGATCGAGGCGCCGATCATCCACGTCAACGGCGACGACCCGGAGGCCGTGGTCCGCGTCGCGCGGCTCGCCTTCGAGTTCCGGCAGGCGTTCAACAAGGACGTCGTGATCGACCTCATCTGCTACCGCCGCCGCGGTCACAACGAGGGCGACAACCCGGAGTTCACCAACCCGCAGATGTACACCCTGATCGACAAGAAGCGCTCGGTGCGCAAGCTCTACACCGAGTCGCTGATCGGTCGCGGCGACATCACGCTGGAAGAGGCGGAGCAGGCGCTCCAGGACTTCCAGGGTCAGCTGGAGAAGGTCTTCGCCGAGGTCCGCGAGGCCACCTCGCAGCCGGCCGCCCCGCACGTGCCGGAGCCGCAGGCCGCGTTCCCGGTCGCCGTCGACACGGCGGTCTCCGCGGAGATCGTCAAGCGGATCGCCGAGTCGCAGGTCAACATCCCCGAGTCGATCACCGTCCACCCCCGTCTGATGCCGCAGATGCAGCGTCGCGCGGCCTCGGTGGAGAACGGCACGATCGACTGGGGCATGGGCGAGACCCTGGCCATCGGTTCGCTGCTGATGGAGGGCACCCCGGTCCGGCTCGCCGGCCAGGACAGCCGCCGCGGCACGTTCGGCCAGCGCCACGCGGTCCTGGTGGACCAGGTCACCGGCGAGGACTACACCCCGCTGCTGTACCTCACCGAGGAGCAGGCCCGGTACAACGTCTACGACTCGCTGCTCAGCGAGTACGCGGCGATGGGCTTCGAGTACGGCTACTCGCTGGCCCGCCCGGAGTCGCTGGTCATCTGGGAGGCCCAGTTCGGTGACTTCGTCAACGGCGCGCAGACCGTCGTGGACGAGTTCATCTCCTCGGCCGAGCAGAAGTGGGGCCAGACCTCCGGCGTCACGCTGCTGCTGCCGCACGGCTACGAGGGCCAGGGCCCGGACCACTCCTCCGCCCGCCCGGAGCGCTTCCTCCAGATGTGCGCGCAGGACAACATGACGGTCGCGATGCCGACCCTGCCGTCGAACTACTTCCACCTGCTGCGCTGGCAGGTGCACAACCCGCACCACAAGCCGCTCATCGTCTTCACCCCGAAGTCGATGCTGCGCCTGAAGGCCGCGGCGTCGAAGATCGAGGAGTTCACCACCGGCGGCTTCCGCCCGGTGATCGGCGACGACTCGGTCAAGGCGGAGGAGGTCCGCAAGGTCGTCTTCTGCGCGGGCAAGCTCTTCTACGACCTGGACGCCGAGCGGGAGAAGCGCGGCGACACGGAGACCGCGCTCATCCGGCTGGAGCGGCTGTACCCGCTGCCGGGTGCGGAGATCCAGGCCGAGATCGCCAAGTACCCGAACGCCGAGAAGTACCTCTGGGCCCAGGAGGAGCCGGCCAACCAGGGTGCGTGGCCGTTCATCGCGCTCAACCTGATCGACCACCTGGACCTGGCCGTCGGCGCGGACGTGCCGCACGGCGAGCGCCTGCGCCGCATCTCGCGGCCGCACGGCTCGTCCCCGGCGGTCGGCTCGGCCAAGCGTCACCAGGCGGAGCAGACGCAGCTGGTCAACGAGGTCTTCGAGGCCTGAGGACCGCATCACCGCATGTCCCGGGGACCCGGTTCCGCGCTTGTCGCGGGGCCGGGTCCCCGGCGTTTCCCGGCTCGTTATCCTTTTCGCATGTACTTCACGGACCGTGGCATCGAGGAACTGGAGAAGCGGCGCGGCGAGGAGGAGGTCACCTTCGAGTGGCTCGCCGAGCAGCTGCGTACGTTCGTCGATCTCAACCCCGACTTCGAGGTGCCCGTCGAGCGCCTGGCGACCTGGCTGGCCCGGCTGGACGACGAGGACGACGAGGACGCCTAGGCCCAGGGCCGTCTACGGCCTCTCCGCGCTCTCCCTGGCCCGGTGGTAGGCGAGCCCCAGCGCGCCCTGCACGAGGAGTACGGCCCCGGCGGCCGCCCATCCCCCGCTGCGGCGGCGGGCGCCCCACAGCAGGAGCGGGAGCCCGGCCGCGAGCTGGACGGCCGCCACGGCACGGGCGCGGGGGCCGCGCACCCAGGGGCCGAGGCTGCTGGACTCCACCGCGTCGAGCTCGGCCCGTACGGCATCGCGCCACCCCGCCCACTCGATGCGCTCCGCCCCGCGCTGCACCCCGGCGACGCTGCGCAGCCGGTCGGCGCTCTCCCCCGGGCCGAGCCCGGCCGGCAGGGTGAGTCCCGTACGGGCCAGGACCGCGAGCAGGCCGCGCAGCCGGGCCTCGGCGTCCGACTCGGGGTCGGGCCGGGTCAGCTCCTCCAGGGCCTGGAGGTCCAGTACGGGGTCGAGGCCGAGCCGGGCCGCGAAGGTGCGCATCGCCTCGTCCTCGCCCGCCGGGGTGCCGTCGGCCAGCCAGATGTAGCCGACGGGGCGGCGGAATCCGGCGGCGAGGGTGTATCCGGCCCGGTCGCCGTCCCACCACAGGGCGAGCACCGGCCAGGTGGAGCCGACGGCCAGGGCGGCGGCCCAGCCGCCGAGGACCCGGTCGACGGGCTCGGGGTCGCCGCCGGACGAGTCGCCGCCGCCGGAAGGGCCGGGACCCCGCCAGGGCTTCCCCTCCGGTACGAGGGCGCTCCACTCCTCGCCCGCGCGCGTCAGCAGCATCTGCTCGCGCAGCAGGTGGGCGAGCGGCCGTACGGTCTCGGGGTCGGCGCGGCACAGCAGGAGCGCCCCCGTGGATGTCGCGTTCATGTGCCACACGCTAGGGCAATTTGCCCATGTCTGATGCGCTTTGTTCGCATGCGGCCCCCATGAGGGCGCTTGACTTCACCCAACCGCGATATATCGTGTTCATCACGAGACGCGATATGTTGCGTCATCATCGTCTCCGGGAGGTCACATCCATGGCTGTGTCGAAGCGGACCGTCAGCGAGCCGCAGAAGCTCACCTTCGACGACCCGGTGACCGCGCTCCAGGTACGCGTCGTCGGCGGCACGGTCAACGTCGTGGGGAGCGACGAGCCGGGCGCCCGGCTGGAGGTCTCCGCCATCGAGGGCCCGCCGCTCGTCGTGACGCACGAGGACGGCCGCCTGACCGTGGCGTACGACGACCTCCCCTGGCAGGACCTGCTGCGCTGGCTCGACCCCAACGGGCGGTGCCGCAGTGCGGTGGTCTCGCTCGTCGTGCCCACCGCCGCCTCGGTGGAGGTCGGGGTGGTCGGCGCCGGGGCCGTCGTCTCCGGGATCGGCGGACGCACCGACGTACGCGGCATCACCGGCGACATCACCCTCGTCGGGCTGACGGGCGCGGTCCGCGGGGACTCCGTCTCGGGCAGCCTGGAGGCCCAGCGCGTCACCGGGGACCTGCGCTTCCACTCGGTGGCCGGTGATCTGACGGTGGTCGACGGGGCGGGCGCCTCGGTCCGCGCCGAGTCGATCAGCGGTGACATGGTGCTGGACGTCGACTCCTCGGGCAGGCCCACCGACATCAGGCTGACCACGGTCTCCGGCGAGATCGCGATCCGGCTGCCGCACCCGGCCGACGCCAGGGTCGAGGCCAACACCGCGAGCGGGGCCGTCTCCAACGCCTTCGAGGACCTGCGGGTCGGCGGGCAGTGGGGCGCGAAGAAGATCACCGGCACACTCGGCGCCGGGACGGGGACCTTGAAGGCGACGACCGTCTCCGGTTCGATCGCCCTGCTGCGCAGGCCCTCCGCCGAGGACGACACGTACGGTGCCGAGCCGACCGGAAAGGTTCTCTGACATGCCCCCTGTTTTCGCCCACGGCCGTCTGCGCCTGTACCTGCTCAAGCTCCTGGACGAGGCCCCGCGCCACGGCTACGAGGTGATCCGCCTCCTGGAGGAGCGCTTCCAGGGCCTGTACGCCCCCTCCGCGGGCACCGTCTACCCCCGGCTGGCCAAGCTGGAGGCCGAGGGGCTGGTCACCCACGCCACCGAGGGCGGCCGCAAGGTCTACTCGATCACCGACGCCGGGCGCGCGGAGCTGGCGGGCCGCAGCGGTGAACTGGCCGATCTGGAGCTGGAGATCCGCGACTCCCTGGCCGAACTGGCCGCCGAGATACGCGACGACGTGCGCGGGGCGGCGGGCCGGCTCCGCAGCGACGTGCGGGCGGCGACCTCCGATTCCCGGCAGGGGACGGGGGGCGACGGCGCGAAGGACAGCGCCGGGGACGGTGTCGAGGGTGGTGCCGAGGACGGCGCCGAGGAGAGGAAGTCCTCCTCCCCCTTCGGGGACTTCGGCGACTTCGGCGACAGCGAGGCGTGGCGCAACGCCAAGGAGGAGCTGCGCCGGGCCAAGCAGGAGTGGAAGGAGCAGGCGCGCCGGGCGAAGGACGAGTCGCGGCGCGCCCGTGAGGAGGCCCAGCAGGCCCGCCGCCAGGCCAAGGAGGCCCAGGACAGGGCGCGCGAGCAGATGCAGAACGCCGCCCGCCAGGTGCAGGAGCACTTCGCCCGGGGCGACTGGCCCTCCGGCGTACGGGAGGGACTGGCCGAGATCACCGGCCAGCTCGGCGGCTTCGCCCGCTCGGGCGGCTGGACCTCGTTCGGCAAGCCCTGGCCCGCCGGCCCCGGGACCGCCGACTCCGAGGCGGCCGAGGCCCCCGGGTCCGACGCCCCCTCCGACTGGGGCAGCGACGTCCCGGTCACCGGCGACCCGGCGCGCGACCTGGACCGCCTGCTGGACCGGTTCCGCGACACCGTCCGGGACACGGCCCGCGACCACGGGGTGACGGAGGACCAGTTGGCCGAGGCCCGGGGCCACCTGGGCGCGGCGGCGGCGCGGATCGAGGCGCTGCTGACACCGGAGGGCGCGGAGGACGCGGGGGGCGCGGAGGATACGAAGGGCCCCGGGAAGCGCTGAGAGCCCGGGAGCGCGGCGGGGGTGGGCGCCTTGCCGGTACGGGGCACCCGCCCCCTACCGCGAGGCCTACGCCCCCTTCTACGCCCTGCTTGAGGGCTTCCCGCGCCCTGCGCGGGGCCTCCCGTTCCCCGCGTGAGGACTTCCCGCGCCCCACGCGGGGCCTCCGGTGCCCCACGTGGGACCTTCCGAAGGCCCCGCGTGGGGCTTCCCGTGCCCTGCGCGGGGCCTCCGGTGCCCCGTGTAAGGCCTTCCACGCCCCACGTGGGACCTTCCGCGCCATCACCCCGCCTCGGCGTGCCCCTGCCCGTCGGCCTCGGGCCCGTACAGCGCCCCCAGCACGGTCACGTAGGTCGCCCCGTGTTCGGCGAGGACGTCGGCGACGGTTCCGGGGGTCGCCGTGAAGGCCAGGAGCAGGTGCTCCTCGCCGATGAACCGGTCGCCGCGCCCCAGGGCCACCCGCAGCGACTTCTCCAGGATGCTCTTCGCCCCCGGGGTGAAGGGGCGGTGCCCCGACCACCACCGGCGGCTGCCCCGGTCGGCGGCGAGAGCGCCCTCGCCGTGGGCCCCCTCCACCCGGTCCACGACGGCGCCGACGTCGATCCCGATCCCCGCGAGGGCCTCCGCGTCGGCCTTCGTCAGCCCGCCCCGGCGGCGGGCCTCGGCGAAGGAGGCGTCGAGGGAGGCGCGGCGGCCGGTCAGCCCGAGGGCGGTGAGGGCGGCGGAGGCCCGGCCCCCCTTCTGTTCCAGCAGGGCGAGCAGCAGGTGCTCCTCGGTGACCGATGCGGCCCCGACGCGCTCCGCCTGCGCCACGGCCCCCTTTACGGTCACGCGGGCCCCTTGAGTGAACCGTTCGAACATCAGCGCCTCCCGTACTTCTTGTGCACGGCCTGCCGGCTGACGCCCAGCTCGGCGGCGATCTCCTGCCACGACCATCCCTGGACGCGGGCACTGCGTACCTGTACGGCTTCGAGCTGCTCCAGCAGCCGCCGCAGCGCGGCCACCGCCCGCAGCCCGACACGCGGGTCGCGGTCACCGGCGCGTGCGGCCAGATCCGTTGCTTCGGTCATGGTGTCAACCTACATTGACACACCCTTTCCGTCAATCAAAGTTGACGACATCGTCCGCCAGCCGGGCGTGGCGCTCGATGTCGTACCGCACGTCGCCGTAGCGCAGCTTGGCCCGCTCGAGCCCTTCGACCGCGAACCCGGCCCGTGCGGCGACCCGGCAGGAGGCGGGGTTGTCGGTGCGGTGGCCCAGCTCCAGCCGGTACAGGCCGAGCTCACCGAACGCCCACCGCGCCAGCGCCCGTACTCCGGCGGAGGCGACGCCCCGGCCGCGCGCCGCCTCGGTGGTCCAGTAGGAGACCCAGCCCCGGTCGTGGATCCGGGTGACGGCGTCGACGGCCACGCAGCCGAGCGGATCGCCCTCCTCCCCCACGACGGCCCAGGAGTAGCCGGTCCGGGCCCCCCTCTCCCGCGTACGGCTCGCGATCCAGGTCAGCGCCCCCACCCGGTCGGAGACGGGCCGGTCCGTCTGCCGGTCCATCTCGGCCGGGGCGAAGGCGCGGAGCACGGCGGAGGCGTCGGCGGGGTGCCAGGGGCGGAGCAGGAACCCTTCAGGGGTGGTCAGTTCATCCATGCGGGCCACCCTCCCGCACGGTCACCACCACCGGTGCCCCGGGCCACGCCAGGACGGCCACCCGTCCCCCGTGCGGCGCCCTGCCGAGGAGGCGGGCGGGGCCGGTGACGAAGACGCGCCAGCCCCGGGAGGACGGGGGCAGGGAGAGCTCGGTGGTGCCGGGGCGGGCGGCCGCCCGGTAGGCGAGCCGGTAGAAGCGGCTCTGCGCGTCGTACGCCTCGGAGCGGACCGTCCCCGCGACGGCCGGGGCGTACGGGGTCGCCGTCTGCTCCTTGTTCGTGCGGAAGCGGCCGTGCTCGTCGACCGCGCAGTAGCCGCCGCCGTAGCACCAGACGTACCCGGCCCAGCCGGAGCTGTAGCGGTTCAGGGAGGCGACGGCCTCGCGGTGGAAGCGGCCCATGTTGGGCAGGGAGTTGTTCAGCGGCGGCGGGATGGAACGTTGATACGCCGACGTGGCCGCGGCGGGTGCGGATGCGGGTGCTGGGTGCGCCGAGGCGGCGGGGGCGAGGGCCCCCGCCGCCAGGACGGACGCGATGACAACTGCCATGAGTGCTCTGCCCATTTGCATGGGCCGCATCCCATCAGCAGAGCTGACGCCCCATCAAGAGCCAGTCAAGGCCGGGTTCTTCCCGCCCCTACGCGGTCGGCCCGAGCACGATCTTCCCGAACTGCTCGCCGTCGGCCAGCCGTTGGAACCCCTCACGGGCCCGGTCCAGCGGCAGCACCTCGTCGATGACCGGGCGGACCCCCGTCGTCGCGCAGAAGGCGAGCAGGTCCTCCAGCTCGTCCTTGGACCCCATGGTGGAGCCCACGACCTTCAGCTCCAGGAAGAAGATCCGGGTCAGCTCGGCGTGCGAGGGCCGGTCCCCGCTGGTGGCCCCCGAGATGACGAGAGTGCCGCCGGGGCGCAGCGACTTCACCGAGTGGGACCAGGTGGCGGCCCCGACGGTCTCGATGACGGCGTCCACCCGCTGGGGGAGCCGCGCCCCGGGCTCGTACGCCTCCAGCGCGCCGAGCTCCACGGCCCGCTTGCGCCGGGTCTCGTCGCGGCTGGTGGCGAAGACCCGGAGCCCGGCGGCCTTCCCGAGGACGATCGCGGCGGTGGCGACCCCGCCGCCCGCGCCCTGGACGAGCACCGCATCGCCCGGCCGCACCCCGGCGTTGGTGAAGAGCATGCGGTACGCGGTGAGCCAGGCGGTCGGCAGGCAGGCGGCCTCCTCGAAGGAGAGCTCCTTCGGCTTGGGCAGCACGTTCCAGGTGGGGACGGCGACCTGCTCGGCGAAGGTGCCCTGGTAGCGCTCGGTGAGGATGGAGCGCGGCTCCCTGGGGCCGACCCCGTGCCCGGACTGGCCGATCACGGAGTGCAGGACGACCTCGTTGCCGTCCTCGTCGATGCCGGCGGCGTCACAGCCGAGGATCATCGGAAGCCGGTCCTCGGCGAGGCCCACGCCCCGCAGCGACCAGAGGTCGTGGTGGTTGAGGGAGGCGGCCCGGACGGTGATGGTGCTCCATCCGGCACGCGCCTGGGGGGCCGGGCGTTCGCCCAGCTCGAGGCCGTTGAGAGGCTGGTCGGGGTCGATGCGGGCTGCGTAGGCGGCGAACATGGCTCGACGATAGGCCGGGCGGGGCGACGGCGTAACCGCCTGCGCGTGTGACGCACACCAATTGCCTACGCGCCCCTCCGGCGAGCGAGGGGCCGGGGCCCGGGGCCCCGGAATCGGCGACGGGCGGGGCCCCGTGCACCGGGCCCCGCCCCGCCATCACCCGCGTGACGCCGGCGTCAGCGCCGGGCCACGCCCTCCGCACGCGCGGCGGCGGCCACCGCGGCCGTCACCGCCGGGGCGACCCGCTCGTCGAACGGCGACGGGATCACGTAGTCCGCCGCCAGCTCATCGCCCACCACGTCCGCCAGCGCGTTCGCCGCGGCGATCTTCATGCCCTCCGTGATCCGGGAGGCCCGCACCTGGAGCGCCCCCGCGAAGATCCCCGGGAAGGCCAGCACGTTGTTGATCTGGTTCGGGAAGTCGGAGCGCCCGGTCGCCACCACCGCCGCGTACTTGTGCGCGATCTCGGGGTGGACCTCCGGGTTCGGGTTGGCCATCGCGAAGACGTACGCGCCGGGCGCCATCGACGCCACCGCCGCCTCCGGGACCGTACCGCCGGAGACGCCGATGAAGACGTCCGCACCGGCGAGCGCCTTCTCCAACGACCCGGAGATTCCTGCCCGGTTGGTGAGCTCGGCCAGCTCGCGCTTGACGTCGGTCAGGTCGTCCCGGTCCTGGCTGACGATGCCCTTGCGGTCGGCCACCGCGACATCGCCGATGCCGGCCTCCAGCAGGAACTTGGCGATGGCCACGCCCGCCGCGCCCGCACCGGAGATGACACCGCGCAGGTCACCGAGCGTGCGCCCGGAGAGCCTGGCGGCGTTGCGCAGGGCGGCGAGGGTGACGACGGCGGTGCCGTGCTGGTCGTCGTGGAAGACCGGGATGTCGAGCCGCTCCTGGAGCTTGCGCTCGATCTCGAAGCACCGGGGGGCCGAGATGTCCTCCAGGTTCACCCCGCCGAAGGAGGGGGCGAGCCGGACGACCGTCTCGACGATCTCGTCGGCATCGGTGGTCGCGAGCGCGATCGGCACCGCGTCGACGCCGCCGAACTGCTTGAAGAGGATGGCCTTGCCCTCCATCACGGGGAGGGACGCCTCGGGCCCGATGTCACCGAGGCCGAGCACGGCGGTGCCGTCCGTCACGACGGCCACGACCTGGGACTTCCAGGTGTAGTCGTGGACGAGCTCGGGGTTGTCGGCGATGGCGCTGCACACCTTGGCCACGCCGGGTGTGTAGGCCAGGGAGAGGTCGTCCTTGTCCCGGATCGGGACGGTGGACTGAACGGCCATCTTCCCTCCCCGGTGGAGGGCGAAGGCCGGATCGAAGGGCTCGTCGGCCCCGGTGTCCGCTGCGCTCGTGCGCTGGATGCCGCTGTCGGTGGTGCTGTCGCTGCGAGGATTGACGATCTCCGCTGCCATGGTGTTGACCCCTTAAGTCTTCATCGTTTGAGGGTGGCCACTCCTGGTTGAGGAGGGGTGGGCGGGCACCGCGTACGTGCCCTGCGCCGAGCGGTTGGCCCGCCCCGGCAGGGAGAGGTACATACGCGCGGGCGCGCCGCACACGCGCCCTGAGCCCCGGATGAGGGGTGTAAACGTCTTTCTTACCGGACCAACCCGCTCTCGCACGAGTCCATTCCGAGGCGGTGACGTGACTCATAGTCGAATATCTGGACAAGTCGGCAGACCGGCATAAATGCCGCCCGGTGGGAGAGACACGCCGAAGATTCTCCGGCGGTGGCGATGGTTCGCGGCAGATGGTCCGGTCCTGACGTACCGGTCACGCGAGTTCGGGGGTCGCCCGTTATCCGATTTTGACATGGCCGGGCCCCTGAATCGGCCAGTCCAAATGGCAGGATGCCGTCATCACACAAGGTGGCGACACTCGAAGGTGCGTGCCCAGCCGCCCCGAAAGCACGCTCACCCTCACCTGCCGGAGGATCCCGACATGACCGCAAGCATCATGCGTCGCAAGACCGCGAAGTCCCGGATTGCGGCGGTCGGCGCCATCGCGGTCGCCGGCACCCTGCTGCTCACCGCCTGCGGCGACCAGACCGACAGCTCCTCCTCGGAGGTCGGCAGCGGTACGGCCACCAAGGCCGGCGCCCCGCTCTTCGCCAAGCTGCCGGAGAAGTACCAGAAGTCGGGTGTCATCAAGGTCGGTACGAACGCCGAGTACGCCCCGATGGAGTCCGTCGAGAACGGCAAGATCGTGGGCGTCGACCCCGACATCGCCGAGGCCCTCGGCAAGCAGCTGGGCGTGAAGTTCGAGTTCACCTCCGGCTCCTTCGACGGGCTGATCACCGCCCTCAACTCCGGCCGCCACGACATCGCCATGTCGTCCATCACGGACAACAAGCAGCGCCAGGAGGGCCTGGACGACTCCGGCAAGAAGCTGGGCGAGGGCGTCGACTTCGTCGACTACTTCCTCGCCGGCACCGCCGTGTACACGAAGAAGGGCAACCCGCAGAACATCAAGTCCATCGAGGACCTCTGCGGGAAGGCCGCCGCCGTCCAGCGCGGCACCACCTACGAGGAAGCCCTCAAGAAGCAGTCCAAGGCCTGTACGGACGGCGGCAGGAAGGCTGTCAAGATCGAGTCGTTCGAGAACGACACCGAGGCCCAGACCCGGGTCAAGTCCGGCGGCTCGGTCGCCGGTGTCAACGACTACCCGGTCGCGGTCGACCTGGCCCGCAAGGCCGACGGCGGCAACGCCTTCGAGGTCGTCGGCGACCAGATCGACGCGGGCCCGTTCGGCATCGCCGTCAAGAAGGACAACACCGGGCTGCGGGACGCCCTGAAGGAGGCCGTCGACGCGATCATCGCCGACGGCTCGTACCAGAAGGTGCTCGACAAGTGGGGCGCCGGCACGGGAGCGATCGACAAGGCCGCCATCAACGGCGGCAAGTGACCGGACGCTTCACCGAAGGGCAGTCACGATGACTGACAAGTTCGACAAGACACCCGCCGGTTCACCGGCCGGTCCGGTGTCCGTCTCCAAGGCCGCCACCACGGCCCCGGAGAACATCAAGGCCATCCCCGTCCGCCACGTCGGCCGCTGGATCAGCGGCGTCGTGGTCATCGGCCTCCTCGTGGCCCTGGCGTACGCCTTCTCCCAGGGCAACATCCAGTGGCACGCCGTGGGCGACAAGCTGTTCGACAGCAACGTCGTCGCCGGAGCCGGCCGCACCCTGATGGTCAGCGTCCTGGCCATGGTGCTCGGCGTGATCCTCGGTGTCGTCCTGGCCGTGATGCGGCTGTCGAAGAACCCGGTCACCAGCTGGGTGGCGTGGCTGTACATCTGGTTCTTCCGGGGCACCCCGGTCTACGTCCAGCTGCTGCTCTGGTTCAACCTGGCGCTGATCTTCCCGGTCCTGAACATCCCGTTCATCTACAAGGACGAGATGACGGACGTCATGACCCCGTTCATGTGCGCCCTGCTGGGGCTCGCCCTGAACGAGGCCGCCTACATGGCGGAGATCTGCCGCGCCGGCATCCAGTCGGTGGACGAGGGCCAGACCGAGGCCTCGCACGCGCTGGGCATGACCCAGGCGAAGACCATGCGCCGCGTGGTCCTGCCGCAGGCGCTGCGGGTGATCATCCCGCCGACCGGCAACGAGTTCATCAACATGCTGAAGACCTCCTCGCTGGTCTACGCGGTCACGTACAACGAACTGCTCCGCTCCACCTCGCAGATCGGCTCCACGTCGTACGCGGTGATGGAGATGCTGTTCGTCGCGTCCATCTGGTACATCGTGATGACCAGCGTGTTCAGCGTCGGCCAGTACTACCTGGAGCGCCGCTTCGCCCGCGGCTCGCTGCGCTCTCTGCCGCTCACCCCGTGGCAGCGCGTCAAGGTCAACCTCGCCGCGTTCGGCAACCGGCCCTCCGGAGGTGTCTCCGCATGACCACTCCCATGGTGAAGGCCGAGGGCGTCCACAAGTCCTTCGGCGCCGCCCACATCCTCAAGGGCATCGACCTGGAGGTCGCCCCGCGTGAGGTGTTCTGCCTGATCGGCCCGTCGGGCTCCGGCAAGTCGACGTTCCTGCGGTGCATCAACCACCTGGAGCAGATCAACGCCGGCCGGCTCTGGGTCGACGGCGAGCTGGTCGGCTACCGGCAGAAGGGCGACAAGCTCTACGTCCAGCCAGCCCTTGAGCTGCTGCTGCTCGCGCTGGGCAGCCGCCTTGAGCTGGTCGTCACTGCTGATCTTTTCGGGCCAGCGACCACGGGTG
>NZ_JBEYKR010000031.1:0-53056 GCF_040703535.1 Streptomyces sp. NPDC007346 | reverse complement strand
GGGGGGGGCCCGGCCAACCCCCCGGGGGCGGGGGGGGGGGGGGGGCGGGGGGGCGCGGGCCCCCCCCCCCCCCCGGGCGGGGGGGGGGGGCCCCCCCCCCCGGCCCCCCCGCCCCCGTCAGGAACCGCTGTTCACGTGCCGGGCGTAGGCGGCGGCCAGCCTGCCCCCGGTCTCGGCGGTGGAGATGAGGACCGCCATGTTGGCCTGGGCGGTCCGGCCTCCGGTCGCCCGGTCGACGGCACGCATCAGGTACTTGGTGAGCCCCTGGCCGCTCACGCCGTCCTGCTCCGCCTGGACGAGCGCCTCCGTGATCGCCCGCTCCGCCTCGTCGGAGTCCACCGCGTCCTCGGGGCGCGGGGGCGTGGTGATGACCACCGAGCCGGGGTGGCCGGTCGCCCAGTGGGTGGCGACGATCCGGGCGAGCAGGTCGTCGTCGTCCACGCGGTGCGGGGAGCGCACCCCGCTGGAGGCGCAGTAGAAGGCCGGGAAGTCGTCGGAACCGGTGGAGATCACCGGGACGCACTGGGTCTCCAGGTACTCCATGGTCAGCTTCAGGTCGAGGATCATCTTGGCGCCCGCGCAGACGACCGCCACCTTGGACCGGGTCAGCTGGATCAGGTCCGAGGAGACGTCCATCGTGGTCTGCGCGCCCCGGTGGACCCCGCCGAGACCGGCCGAGGCGAAGAACGGGATGCCGGCGAGTTCGGCCGCGACCAGGGAGGAGGCGACGGTGGTCGCACCCCGCCCGCCCCGGGCCAGGACGACCGGCAGGTCGCGGCTGGAGACCTTCGGGATGCCCTGCTCGGAGGCGAAGCGCTCGATGTCGTCGTCGGTCATGCCGACCCTGATCGCGCCGCCGTCCAGGCAGATCGTGGCGGGCACGGCGCCGCCCTTGCGTACGGCGGCCTCGACCTTGTGGGCGGTCTCCGCGTTGTCCGGGTAGGCCAGGCCGTGCGTGATGACGTTGGACTCCAGCGCGACGACCGGGCGGCCCTCGTGCAGGGCCTCGCGGACCTCTTCGGTGTGGACGACCGGGATCGTGGATGCTGCGGGGCTCATCGGTTTCCTTCGGTGGTGGTGGGCGGAATGTGTCCTGGCTGCTTCCACGGCGGGCACGTACGCCTGGGTGCCGGCGCAGAGGTCGGTGCCGGTGGCGGTGCCGACCTCTGCGCCGACCGTGCGGAAGGGTGCCGAGGGGTCTACGGGAACGAGTGTCGAGGGTCTACGGGAACGGGTGCCGAGGGTTTACGGAAACGGGTGCCGAGTGTCTACGGGAACAGGCGCCGAGGGGCTACGGAAGGTTGGCGAGGGCCTACGGGAAGATGTCCAAAGTCCGTATACCGGCGAGCAGTTCCGCGACACCGTGCTCCTTCAGCACCTCGTAGTGGTCGCCGGCGAGGGGGATCACCCGTGGCGGCTCGGCCGAGTAGCCGGAGCTGTCCTCCAGGAACGAGTAGTCGTCCCCCCGCGCCTTGAAGATCGTCACCGGCGCCTCGACCCGGCGCTCCCGCAGCTCGCGGAAGGTGTACTCGAACTCGTAGGTGGCACCGACCACTTGGACGATGCGGCGGATCGTCCCCTCGCTGAGCGCGGGCATCGAGCGGTGCACGAACGCGACGAAGGAGTCCTCGTCGGTGGTCTCGCGCAGGCAGGCCTCCACGGCGGGCCCGTGGGTCGTCCCGGCGAACACGGAGTGGAGGATGGTGACGTAGACCGGGTTGGCGAACGAGGCCTCGCGGCCCCACCGCCGGCCGTCCTCCGTCCGGACGTGCGGGTTGCCGGGGCAGATCAGCAGCAGGTTCTCGACCTTCTCGCCCGCCTGCTCCAGCTGCCAGGCGGTCTCAAAGGCGACGCGGGCGCCGAAGGAGTAGCCCCAGAGGGTGTACGGCCCCGTGGGCTGGATCCGGCGTATCTCGGCGATGTCCGCCTCCGCCATGTGCCGGATGGTGGTGTGCGGCGCCTCGCCGTCGTTGATGCCGTACGCCTGTACTCCGGCCACCGAGCGCTCACCGTCGAAGCCCAGCGCGAGCGTGCGCAGGTTCATGGGGTAGCCGCCCAGGCCGGGCCAGGCGAAGACCTGGGCGGGTGCGCCGTCGGAGTTGAGCCGCACCAGCCGGGAGGCGGGTGCGGGGGCGCGGTCGTCGATGCGCGCGGCCAGCCCGGCCAGGGTCGGCGTCTCGAAGACGGTCTGGAGCGGGAGCCGCGTCCCGAAGCGCTTGTTGATCCGGTTCACCAGCGCGACGGAGTGCAGGGAGTTGCCGCCGGAGGAGAAGAACTCGTCCTGGGTGGAGACCTCTTCGTACCCGAGCAGGCGCCCCCACTCGGCGGCCAGCCACCGTTCGGTCGGTGTGTTGGGCTCGACGTGTGCGGCGGTGTTCCCGCCGGCGGCCACCTCGGGCAGGAGGGCGGTGGCCTTGAGGTCGGTCTTGCCGTTGGCGGTGACCGGCAGCCGGTCCACCACGACCACGCGCGAGGGGACCATGTAGTCGGGGAGGAACTGCGCGGCGTCGTCCCGGATCATCTCCGCCGGGCCCTTGGTGTGCACGGCGTCCTCGTTCATGCCCTCGTGCTCGGCCTGCGCCTCGGAGATCGGGCCGCCGACGAAGAAGTACGAGGCCGGGGCCGCCGGGGCCGACGCCCGCCGCAGCAGGTCGTCCAGGCGCTGCGAGGCCGGGAGCGGATGGCCGGTGCGCGAGGAGTACCCGGAGGACATGAGGCCCGTCCCCGGCATGCGCTGGAGGCGGTGCAGCAGGGTCCCGAGGACCATGTACCGCCGCCAGGCGTCGTCCGTCCGGGCGACGGCGCTGATGCCGAAGGAGGCCCGGTCGTACACGCCCTGGTTGATCGCGATGACGTGGCGCCGCTCCACCACCTCCTCACCGAGCCGCACCAGCGTGCCGTCCTGGTGCAGGTAGAGCCCGCCGGGCAGCCCGTCGACCCGGTCACCGTGCGCCTGGACGTACAGCTCCACCTCCTGGGCGCGCGGGCGGTCGTCGTGCGGGACCACCGCGAACGTGCCGAGGTAGTGGTCCTCGTCCGCCACGTCGAGCCGCGCCTTGTATGCGGGGTCGAAGCCGTCCGGGCGCACCATGAGGCCGAGGCCGGGCAGCACCTCTTCCAGGACGCCGAGCATGTGCCCGGCCTCGAACTCCAGCACCTCGACGATGTTGTTCTTGTAGACCGGCTCGATGGCCCGCCGCTTCCCCAGGAAGTGGATCTTCAGATCGGGTGCGTGGCCCGGGTCGGGGTGGTCGCCGACGCGTACGAGGGTGTGGTCGGCGGGGTGGTGGTAGTAGACGCCCGACAGCCCGGCCACGCCGTCGGCCTCCAGGTAGAGCTGGGTGGCGTACAGGGCCCCGGGGGAGGCGTAGGCGTACTTCGGCAGCAGCCGTTCGGGGCTGCGGTGCGGCCCCATCCAGCGCAGGAGGGAGCCGAGTTCCCCGGCGGTCAGCTCGCCGGCCCCGCGCGGGGGAGCGGCCTGGACCGGGGGCGGGGAGAGCAGGGCCTGGAGCCCTTCGAGGGTCGCGCGCCCGCCCTCGTAGAACCGGTACGACTTGCGGGCGAAGGAGACCCGCCGCTGCTGTGCCGTCGCCTCGGCGCCGGCGAGGGGGATGACCGGGCGGCCGGCGAGTTCGGCGGGCTCCCGCAGCCCGGGGTCGGCGAGCTGGGCCTTCACCTGGAGCTTGGAGGACTTCGACTGGTGGTGGGCGGCGTCGGAGCGGCCCTGGTCCATCACCGCCGCGGTGTGCTCGTTGAGTTCGACCGCGGCGACGAGGACCTGGGAGCCGGTCCGTGGGTTGTCGGTGACCACGGCGGCGGCCTTGCGGACCCAGGTGTGCTCCTCGACGCGCGAGGCGACCTCCTCCAACTCGACCCGGTAGCCGCGCAGTTTGACCTGGTTGTCGGTGCGGCCCTCGTACTGGATCGTGCCGTCCGCGTTCCACCGGGCGAGGTCGCCCGTACGGTACAGGCGCTCGTCCGGGTCGAACGGCGAGGCGATGAAGCGCTCCCGGGTGACGTCGGGGCGTCCGAGGTAGCCGCGGGCCACCTGGACGCCGCCGATGAACAGTTCGCCGCCCCGCTCGGTGCCCGTGGGGCGGAGGTTCTCGTCCAGGATGTGGCAGGTGACATTGTCCGCCGGCCTGCCGATGGGCAGGATGTGCAGGCTCTCGTCGCCGAGGATGTCCGGGTCGACGCGCAGGGAGGTCGCGTTGATGGTGGCCTCGGTGGGGCCGTAGAGGTTGACCAGCGAGACGCCCGGCAGGGTGCTGAGGAGATCCTGGGCGAGGGTCCGGGTGAGGGCCTCGCCGCCGGAGAAGATCCTGGTCAGCGTGGAGCAGGTGTCGAACTCGCCGCTGTCGGCGAGGGCCCGCAGCAGGGTGGGTACGCCCTGGAGGGCGGTGACACCGTGCGCCCGGATCGTGTCGATGATGGCCTGGGGGTCGCGGAACGATCCCGGCGGGCTCATCACCACCCGGGCCCCGGCCGCGCAGGCGAGGACCTCCCACTGCGCCGCGTCGAAGCTGATCGGTGTCTTCTGGAGGATGGAGACCGAGGGGCCGAGGTATCCGCTGCGCTCCAGCCAGCGCAACTGGGCGACGACGCTGCGGTGTTCGATCATCACGCCCTTGGGGCTGCCCGTGCTGCCGGACGTGTGGATGACGTAGGCGAGGTGGTCCTCGCGGGGCTCGGGGAGCGGACGTACGGCGTTCGCGGGGGTGGCCGCGGCTTCGTCGACGGTGACCACCGAGGTGCCCTCGGGGACCAGGCCGGTCAGCCGGGCACGTAGGTGGCGCTGGGTGACGACCACGCCGACGCCCGCGTCGGAGGCCATGTAACGCAGCCGCGAGTCCGGGTAGTCGGGCGAGAGCGGAAGATAGGCGGCGCCTGCGGCGAGGATGCCCCACACACCCGTCACCAGGTCGGCGGAGGGCTCCACGAAGAGCCCGACGCAGGTGTCGGGCGAGACCCCGATACCGGCCAGGTGGGAGCCCAACTGCTGTGCGGCCAGGTGGAGTTCACCGAAAGTGAGGCGGCCCTCCGCTGAGACCACGGCGGTGTCGTCGCGGCGCTCACGGGCTTGGTGGTGCAGCAGGTCCGGCAGGGACGCGTGCTGCTGACGTATGTCGAATGTCGACGTGCTGATGCTCATTCTGAAGACCCCTCAGGGAGTGAGATCTGCGATGGGTCCGGCCGTGTCGGTCCGGATGCGCCGGTGCCGGCCGGTGCCGGCCGGTGCTGAGCGTGGGAGGTGGGCTCATGGGCTGAGATGCCCTACAGGGCCCCGCCACCGGGAGGCGGCGGCAGGGTGTGGGGGGCCCGGTCACCGGCCTGGCGGCAGCAGGGCATGGCCCGTCGGCCGTGCGGCCGGGGCAGGGTGGATCGGGGGGCCGGGGCTACGGTGGCCCCGGCCCGGAGGCTGGAGAGAAGGCCGGGCGCGCGGAATCGCGGCGCCGGGGGTCCACGCGGTGGTACGGCGTGGAGGATCTGGTGCGCGCCTGCTGGGCGCGGGGGGTGCGGGGGTGCGGCGGGTGGCTAGCCGGCGTGGAGGATCCGGTCGACGGCGGCGGGGAAGTCGTCCACCGTCCAGGTGGGCTTCACCGCGGCCAGTTGGGCGGGCGAGTGGATGCCGTAGGTGACCGCCACGCTCCGCATGCCGGCGTTGTGCGCCATGGAGATGTCGTGTGTGGTGTCGCCGACCATGATGGCCCGGACGGCGGGATGGCCCAGCTCGGCGGCGATCAACAGCCCGGTCTCCGCCGCGGGTTTGGGCTCCGTGACGGCGTCCGCGCCGACGACCATGGCGAAGTGGTCCCGGATGCCCGCCGCCGTCAGCAGCACCTCGGCACTCGCGGTGTGCTTGCTGGTGGCGATGGCGAGGACCAGGCCCGCCTCACACAGCTCGGCCAGGCCGTCGGCCACTCCCGGGTACAGCAGCGACTTCGCCTTCGGCACGATCTGCTCGCGGTACAGCCGCTGGTAGCACGGCACGGCCTCCTCGACCGTGGCGGCGGGCGCCGAGACTCCGATGAGCTGGGCGAACGCCTTCTCCAGCGGCAGCCCGATGGTGGCCCGGATCTCCTCGGGGGAGACGGCCGGAACGCCGAGGGCGGCGAGCGTGGCGGTGAAGTTCTCGACGATGGCGTTCGGGGTGTCGACGAGGGTTCCGTCGAGGTCGAACAGGACCGGCCGCGTCATGGCTGCTCCCTTTCCGTGGTCTGCCGGGGGGAATGTGCGGCCGGTCGGATCCCGGCCTCGGACGGAGGTGGTGCCGGATGTGCGGGCCCGGCGGCGGCGGGGCCGTCCGCCCCCGCCCCGGCGGTCTTCGGTGGCGGGCCGGCCTCGCGGGCCACCCGGGCGTCGCGCGCGGTCGACCGCTGGGCCAGCAGGACCGCGGCCACCACGGCGACGGCTCCGACGCCCTGGATGAGCGACAGTCCCTCCCGCAGGAAGAGGAACCCGAGGATGGTGGCGGCGAGCGGGCTGGCGAAGCCGAGCAGCGACACGGTGAGGGCGGGCAGCCGCTCGATACCGCGGAACCAGACGGCGTAGGCGAGCAGCGCGCCGACGAGGCTGAGGTAGGCGAACCCGGCGACGTTCGACCAGGTCAGCCGATCGGGAAGGCCCTCGCCCAGCAGGGTCACCGGGGCGATCAGCAGACCGCCCGCGGCCAGCTGCCAGCCGGTGAAGGTGAGCAGCCCCACCCCCGGCGGGCGGCCCCAGTGCTTGGTCAGGACGATGCCCGACGCCATGCACACCGCGCCGCCGAGGCCGGCGACCACCCCGACCGCGTCGAGCCCGGCCTCGGGTCCCAGGACCAGCATGCCCACGCCGGCCGTTCCGAGCACGCAGGCCCAGACCTGCCAGCCACGGATCGCCGCACGCAGCAGCAGCGCGGACAGCAGGAGGACGAAGACCGGCTGGATGGAGCCGACCAGCGCGGCGACCCCGCCGGGCAGGTGGTAGGCGGCGACGAAGAGGAGGTAGAAGAAGACGCCGATGTTCAGGGCGCCCAGCACCAGGATCCGCCACCACCAGTGGCCCTGCGGAAGCTGCCGTCCCGCCAGCGTGAGGATCAGCCCACCCGGCAGCGCGCGTACGGCGGCGGCGAGGAGGGGGCGGTCCGGCGGCAGGAACTGGGTGGTCACCAGATAGGTGCTGCCCCAGACGACAGGTGCCAGGACGGTGAGCGCGGAGTCGAGTCCGACACGTTGTTTCATGAGGCGGCCGCCGGGGCCGTTCCGAAGAATCTGTCTCCGAAGTCACCGATTCCGGGAATCATGAACGCGTTCTCATTCATTCCGTCCTCCACGGCGGAGGTCACGATCTTCATATCCGGGGCGGCGAGGCTGACGCGCTCCAGTCCCGTGGGGGAGGCCAGGAAGTTGATCAGGACGACGTTCTCGTCCGGAACTCCGGTCTCGCGCAGCACGTTCAGGGCGGCGAGCACGGATCCTCCGGTGGCCAGCATGGGTTCCATCAGCAGGACATGGCTCGTGCCTATGTCATCGGGGAGGTGTTTGTAGAACAGCTCGGGCTGCTTCGTCCGTTTGTCCCGCTGGATCAGGATTTTCCCGATCCGGATTCCGGGAACGATCTCCCGCAGTTCCGTCTCCATGCTCTCCCCGGCGCGGACCACCGAGACCCCGCAGACGCGCCGGGTGAATTCCAGCCCGTGGTAGGTCTCGCCCACCGGCGTGGTGACCTCGCGCTTCTCGAAGGGAAGCAGGTCGAGCCCGGATTCCAGTAACAGCCGGATGATTCGCCGGGAGTAGACCTCGAAGTCCCTCCCCGACGTGTTCTTGTCCCGCACGA
Source organism: Streptomyces sp. NPDC007346 (assembly GCF_040703535.1). Taxonomy (NCBI): domain Bacteria; kingdom Bacillati; phylum Actinomycetota; class Actinomycetes; order Kitasatosporales; family Streptomycetaceae; genus Streptomyces; species Streptomyces sp. NPDC007346. The sequence continues at coordinate 45,241 of NZ_JBEYKR010000031.1, read as the reverse complement.
CGGTATGCAGCGCGCGTAACTGGCTCGTCTGCGGCAGCAGTAACACATTTCGGGTAGGCATCCCGACGACCCCCAATTGCAGATGGAACGGCGTGCAGGTGCGCCGTAATACCGGACCTGGGGTTCGATGGCATCTCCCCCAAGTCGCAACGGACAGCCCGGAGTCGATCTGCTGACCCCGAACGGTCCGGACACTAGGTGGCTGATAAGTGCCTGTCAAACGTCGGCGGCATGAGTTGTCAAGTGTGCTTGGAGAGAGTCACTTTTCGCAGGTTCGCTATTCATGAGCAACCCTGTGACCAGGAAAGTCCGGGTCTCCCCCGGGAGCGGACCGGCGCGCTGCGGCGACGTGGCCGAACAGCCGATTTCTCCGCACGTGGACCTTAGATGAACATTCGCCTGGCGCCTATGGAGAGGTTCGATATTTCCGTGATGCGTCAAGTCTTTTCGGCCGGGCGAAGAATGAACGCCGACGGTTCGTCCGGGACCGGACGCACGACGTCGACGGTCTGTCCGGGACCGGACGCACGACGTCGACGGTTCGTCCGGGATCGGACGCACGGAAGCCGGGCACATGGGGGGCGAGCCGCGCGAGGCCCAGGTGGGGCGGCGGATCATGGCCGGGGTCGCGGCCCTGACCGGCCGGACGCTCTCCAGCGGCGGCTGCGAGGGGGAGGGGGAATCATGGCCGGGGTCGCGACGCTGATCCGCCGGACGCTCTCTAGTGGCCGTTGCGAGGGGGGTTGGCGATCATGGTCGAGGTCACGGCCCTGATCCGCCGGACGCTCTCTAGCGGCCGCTGCGGCGGGTGACGGCCCAGGACGCGGCGGCCACGCCACCAGCGACGGCGAAGACGGCGGGCCAGGCGCCGACCTTCTTGGCGAGCGGGTGCGACCCGGCGAAGGCGGCGACGTACGCGACGGTCAGCGCGGTGGCCGCACGCGGTCCGGCCTGTCGGTTCCACTCGTACGCGGCGAGGGACCCGGCGGCGGCGAGCGCGACCCCGCCGAGCGGACGCTTCTTGGTCCACCGGGCGACGCCGTAACCCCCGACGAGCCCGCCGGCCGCCACCGCCGCTGCCGGAACCTTGGCCATCGCCGCCACCATCGCTTTCGTGTCCGTCCGCGTGTCAGTCTCCGTACCGAGGCTAACGCCCGTTCCGGTCCCGCGACCGGCCGGCCGGGCGGACAGAGGCGCGAAGGGGAAGGGAGGCCGTCACATGGTGCCGAGGGGGATGACGATCGAGGTGGAGGGCAAGGACGAGAACGACCGGCCGGTAAGCCTGTTCTGCACGGACACGGACACGGGCACGGGCACGGACATGGGCACGGGCACGGGCAAGGGCACGGGCAAGGACACCGGCACGGACACGGACAGCGGAGGAAACGATGGCGAAGGCCCGCCCCTCCTCCTGCTGCACGGCCTGGCCGGCCACTGCGGCGAATGGGAAGCGCTGACGGCCAGGCTCGCGGCCAGGCACAGGGTGGTCGCCTTCGACGCACGGGGCAGCGGGGCGAGTACCCGTCGCCCGGGGGACGTCTCCCGCGCGGCCCACGTACGGGATGTGGTCGAGGTCGCCCAGGCGCTCGGCCTCTCCACCGGGCGCTTGGTCCTGGTGGGCCAGTCCATGGGCGGTCTCACGGCCCTGCTCACCGCGGCGGCCCACCCGGAGCTGGTCCACGCCCTGGTCCTGATCGAGGCGGGCCCCGGCGGCCCGAGCCCCTCGCTGCCGGAGACGATCGGCGCCTGGCTGGACTCGTGGCCGGTCCCGTTCCCGGACGCCGAGGCGGCGACCGCGTTCTTCGGCGGGGGAGCGGCGGGCCGCGCCTGGGCGGCGGGTCTGGCCCCGGGCCCCGGCGGCCTGCACCCACGCGTCGACCGGGACGTCATGGTCGCCACGGTCCAGGAGAACGCCGAGCGGGACTACTGGGACGCGTGGGACCAGGTGCGGTGCCCGGTGCTGGTGGTGCGGGCGGAAAAGGGGATGCTGGAGCAGCAGGAGGCGGACCGCATGGCCGAGCGCCGCCCGGGGACGCGGATCGCCGTGGTACCGGACGCCGGACACGACGCGCACCTGGACGATCCGGCGGCGGTGTACGGGGAGTTGGCGGCCTTCCTGGCGGAGGTGGACAGGGGCGGCGCCTGAGGGCCGGTCCGTGCGGCGGTATATGGTCTGGACCCATCACACGAGGGGGGCCTCATGCCTGTACGTACGACTGCCCGCAGCGCCATCCGTAGACCGGCTACCGCAACAGGCGTACGCGCTACGGCGGTTGCCGTGCTGATGGCCGCAGCACTGGTCTCCTGCACCCAGGGGGAGACCGACGGCGGCCTCGGCGCCGCTTCTTCCGCACCGCCCGCCACGGCACCGCAGTCGCCCGACCCGGTGGAGAACGCCGACGCGGCCGAACGGGCGGCGGCCGAGGCGACGGAGGACCCCACCGGCCGCGTCGAACCGGAGCCCGAGGCCGTACGCGACGCCTTCGCGACCCTCCAGGCCACACTCGACGAGACCTGCACGCCGGGCGCGGGGGACTGCGCCTACTTCCTGGGCCGGGTCACCCAGGAGCTCACGGAGCTGGACGAGGCGATGCGGGCGGACGGCAGGGGCCCCGGCCACTTCAAGAAGCCGCTGGCGGACATGAAGGTCCTGTTCGGCAAGCTGGGCGAGGACCGGTCCACAGCACACCTGGAGAAGCACTTCTCCGAGATCGTCGGCACCCGAGACGGCATCAACACCTGGATGCAGGACCACCCGGACGACTACCGCTGAGGCGGCGGGACCGGCGAGACCGGCGGGGCGCGCCGGGGCGCCCCCGGGGTCGGCGGGAAGCCCAGCGATGGCGAAATCCCCGTGCAGCCCGCCCCCCCCTTCACCCCTCCCGCAGGCCTGTGATCAGGTCGCGCGGCAGCCCATGGGTGTCGTGGAGGTAGTGGAAGTCTTCCTCGGTCAACGGGCCGTGGAACCGGGGCCGGGCGAGTACCTGTCGGCCGCGTTTCAGGAGCTGGTCGAACCGGTGCTCCTCCTCGCGCAGCACCCGGAGCACGTCGTCCGGGCGCATGTCCTGCCGGAAGTGGTCCAGGGTGTGCCGGACCAGCTCTTCCGGCAGGTCTTCGAGGCCGCGTGAGGGGTCCTCCCGCCGGAGCACGGTGAGCACCCGCCGTACCAGGCGGCGCAGCACGTAGCCCTGGCCCGTGTTGGCGGGGCGTACGCCGTCGCCGAGGATCACGACGGCCGAGCGCAGGTGGTCGCAGACCAGGCGCAGCGAGGTCTCCTCCAGCGGCCACAGGCCGGGTACGAGCCGGCGCCAGGGGTCGAAGACGTCGCAGGCGAAGACGGACGGCCTGCCCTGGAGCAGGGAGGCCAGCCGCTCCAGGCCGAGCCCGGTGTCGACGTTGCGCTGGGGGAGGGGGACGAGGGAGCCGTCGCCGAGGCGGCGGTGGGTCATCGTCACGTGGTTCCACACCTCCACCCAGCGGTCGTCGCGGGTGGGCGTCGACCGCGGCGGGCCTTCACCACTCCACAGGAAGAATTCCGAGTCGGGGCCGCACGGTCCGACAGGACCGTTGGACCACCAGTTGTCCTCCACGGTGGTTTCGACGGGCACGCCAAGACGCTGCCACAGCTCAAGCGAGGCGGTGTCCGGCCCGGTTCGCTCGTCACCGCCGTAAACGGTGGCATGCAACAGCCCGGGATCGACCCCGAGCCCCTCGGTGAGCAGCCCGTACCCCCACTCCAGGCTGAGCGGGCCTTCGTAGTCGCCCAGCGACCAGGTTCCGAGCATCTCGAAGACGGTCAGGTGGGTGGCGTCCCCGACCTCGTCCAGGTCCGTCGTTCGCAGACAACGCTGTACGTTCACGAGCCGCCTGCCCAGCGGATGGGGGCGGCCCTCCAGGTGCGGGGTGAGCGGGTGCATGCCGGAGGTGGTGAAGAGTACGGAGTCGCCGGGCGGCGGCAGCAGGGTCGAGCCGGTGATCCGGCGATGGCCGCGCTCTTCGTAGTAGTCGATGAAGGTGCTGACGATCTGTTCCGTACGCATGGGGTGACTCCTTCGCGTTGCAGCGGGGGAGGCGCCGGAGAACGGGACCGCTCGGTCACCCGGCCGGGGCCAGAGGCGCCACGGCATTGCCGGCGGGCCGTTTCCGGTCGCCGGGGGGAGAGGAAGGTCAGGCGGCGGCAACCGGCGAGCTGGTCGCTCGCGCGGTCGCGGTGGTGCGGGGGCCGGTGACGTTCATGTGGCCGACGATAACGCGGCCCCGCACACCGGGCACCCGAATATTCCGCCGGGACCGGGACCGGGGCCGGGGTCGGGGCTGGCGGCCGGGGCGGGGGCCGGGGCGGTATGCCGTTGCCTGGCTACACGTGTGCTTGGTTACGCCTTTGCTTCCCTACGCCTACGTCTACGCCAGTGCCTCTACGCCTACGCCTGTGCTCGTGCCTCGCTACGCGGTTGCCCTGGCGGGCGTCGACGCGGCAGCTCGGCCCCCCGCACCGCCCCCGACACCAGGGCGACGCCCACCCCCAGGCTCCCGATCACCCCGCACCCGACGAAGACCGGCGCCGCGCCCCAGACCCCGATGGCCGCCCCGACCACCGGATAGCTCAGCGGCGCCAGGCCCACCGTGTTGAGCATCACGACCGAGGTGACCCGCCCCAGGTACGCCGGGTCGGAGGCGGTCTGGACGAGGGCGTTGGCCAGGGTGCCGCAGACGCCCATGGCCAGGCCCACGGTGGCGGCCAGCGTCACGGCGAGCGGCAGGGTGGGGACCAGGGCGATGGTGGACGCGCCCGCGCACCCCACGAGCAGCGTCGCGGCCAGGGCCAGCCCGGCCCGGGGGAGCCGCCCGGCGACGGTGAGCAGGACGGCCCCGACGGTGGCCCCCGCCCCGAACCCGCTGACGATCCAGCCGTACCCCGAAGGCCCCCAGCCACGCTCGCCGTTGAGCAGCACCATGCCGACGTTGAGGGTCCCGGTGAGCCCGAGCTCGCTGACGGCGGTGACCGCGACGAGCGGGCCGATGAGGCGGTGGCGGCGGACGTAGCGCAGCCCGCCGAGCAGATCCTGCCAGGCGCTGCCGGGAGCCGGTGCCGACCCCCTCCGTACATCCGCCGCACCCGCCACATCCGCCACGTCAGCCACATCCGCTACGTCGGCCACGTCGGGCACCCCCAGCGGGCGCAGCCGTACCGTCAGCAGGAGCGGCAGCGACACGGCGAACAGCAGCCCCGCGACGGCGAACGCGGCCGACGCACCACCGACCCCCATGGCCAGGCCCCCCAGGGGCGGCCCGGCGATCTGGCTGACCCGCATCGACAACGTACGCATGCCGGTCACGCGGGCCAGTTGGTCCGGGCCGGTGATGCGGGGCGGGAGGGCCCCGACGGCGGGGACGAACAGCGCGTCGACGGCGCCGAACGCGAGGGCCAGCGCCACCAGGACCCACACGGCGGGCGCGGTGACCGCGACCCCGGCCGCCACCGCGAGGATGAGGACGCACCGTACGGCGTCGCTGCCCAGCACGATCCGGCGCACCCCGAACCGGTCGGCCGCCACGCCACCGCCCAGCATGAGCAGGGCCCGCGGCAACGCCCCCGCGGCCATGACCAGGCCGACCTCGGCGGGCCCTGCGACCTTCTGGGCCGACCAGGCGAGGGCGACGAAGTAGACGCTGTCCCCGATGAGCGAGACGGTGTACGCGGCGAGCCAGCGCAGGACGTTGGCGTCGCGATGGGCCGGCCGGGGCGCGGTGGGCCCCTGGGCCAAGGCGGTCTCTGCTGCGGACATGACATCTCCCTGGGTGGGAACCCGGTGGGCGGCGATTGGGCACGGAACCGGAGGGGCCAGGTCGGGAACGGACCTGTACGGGCCTGGCCACCGAACGGAACCTGTACGGGCTCTGGCCGGGAACGGAATCCGTACGGGTTCAGGCCCGGAGCGAACCCGCACGGCCTCAGACCCGAAACGCCCCCCGCACGCCCTCAGGCCCGAAACGGAAACCCGTACAGGTGCACGGACACGTTCTCGCGCCCCTCCATGTCGCCCGCTTCCCTGGCCGCCTTGCCGCGCTCCCGCCACCGCCGCGTGACGACCTCCAACTCGTCGCTCATCTCGGCGAGTTCGGCGGACGTCAGCGCCATGAGCCACTCGGAGCTGAAGGCGGCGTCGGTCCACTCCGTGCCCCAGGCGGCCGTCTGGTCCAGGTAGGTGCGGTACTGGGCGGAGCGGTTGTCGAGGAGGCCGCGCAGCACCGTGCCGACGGCGGCGGCTCCTTCGGGCGTGTCCGTGAAGTCCGCGTCGCGGAAGCCCCACCCCTTCTCGGACGCCACCTGCCACCACCGCTCGCGCCCGTCCGTGCTCCGGCCGCTCGCCTCGGCCACGAAGCCGTGCTCCGCGAGCTTGCGCAGGTGGTAACTGACCAGCGACGGCGCCTGATCGACCTGCTCGGCGAGCTGGGACGCGGTCGCGGTCCCGGCGGCGTACAGCAGCCGGTAGAGCTGCATCCGCAGCGGGTTGGTGAAGGCCTTCAGCCGGGAGAGGTCGGTGATCTGCTCGGGCTCGCGCTGGGGTCGCATAGGCCCACCGTAGATACGAAAGATTAGTTGCGCAATAAGTCTTTCCTACCCGGGCGGGGGTGCCCCGCAGAGGCTTTTCGCGTGACGGGAACGGCCAGGGCGGGGCCGGCCCGCCACTCACCGCACTCCACCCCGCTGCGCGGTCGACCACGCGCCCCGCATGCCACCTGACCCGACATCAGCTCCACCCGCCCCGACCGCCGACTTAATACAAGACGAAAGAAAAGTCGTGTCAGGCTTCTTGACCGCGACCACCGCGGCGGGCAAGGTTCCGGGAGAGCGCTCTCCCGTTTCGGTTTCATTTCAAGGAGCCCCCGCATGCCCACAGTTGGCATATCCCCAGCGGCGTCAGCGGCCCCAGCGGCCCCGGCGCCGTACGGCCCCGACCCCCGCACCCCAAGACCGGCGTCACACGGCCCCGGCCGCCGTACGCCAAGACCTGTGTCCCGCGGTCTCGTCGCCGCGATGGTCACCGCTCTGGCCGCCACCCTTCTCGCCTTCGTCCCCGCCACGAAGGCCGAGGCCGCACCCGTACTGCTGTCCCAGGACAAGCCGGTCACCGCGTCCAGTGAGGAGAACTACGGCACCCCGGCCACATCGGCCGTCGACGGGAACGCCACCACCCGCTGGTCCAGCGCCGCTTCCGACCCGCAGTGGATACGCGTCGACCTCGGCGCGACCACGAAGATCAGCCAGGTCGTCCTGGACTGGGAGGCGGCCTACGGCAAGGGCTACCGCGTCGAGCTCTCGACCAACGGCTCCGACTGGTCGACCGCCTACCAGACCACCGACGGCGACGGCGGCACGGACACCCTGGACATCAGCGGTGAAGCCCGGTACGTCCGTATGTACGGCACCGCCCGTGGCACCGGATACGGCTTCTCGCTCTGGGAGTTCAAGGTCTACGGCGAGTCCGGCGGCACCGACGGCCCGCAGCTGCCCGGCGGCGGCGACCTCGGCCCGAACGTGCACATCTTCGACCCCTCCACACCCAACATCCAGGCCAAGCTGGACCAGGTGTTCGATGAGCAGGAGGCGGCGCACTTCGGCACCGGCCGGCACCAGTTCTTCTTCAAGCCCGGCACCTACAACAACCTCAACGCCGAGATCGGTTTCTACACCTCGATCTCCGGCCTCGGCCTCAAGCCCGATGACACCACCATCAACGGTGACGTGACCGTCGACGCCGGCTGGTTCAACGGCAACGCGACGCAGAACTTCTGGCGTTCGGCCGAGAACCTGGCTCTGAACCCGGTCAACGGCACCAACCGCTGGGCCGTCTCGCAGGCCGCCTCCTTCCGTCGTATGCACGTCAAGGGCGGGCTCAACCTCGCGCCCGACGGGTTCGGTTGGGCGTCCGGCGGTTACATCGCCGACAGCAAGATCGACGGCGAGGTCGGCCCGTACTCGCAGCAGCAGTGGTACACCCGCGACAGCTCGGTCGGCGGCTGGACCAACGGCGTCTGGAACATGACGTTCTCGGGCGTCGAGGGCGCTCCGGCGACCGGCTTCCCCGAGCCGCCGTACACCACCCTCGACACCACCCCGATCTCCCGCGAGAAGCCGTTCCTGTACCTGGACGGCGACACGTACAAGGTCTTCGTCCCCGCCAAGCGCACCGACGCCCGTGGCGTCTCCTGGAACGGCACCCCGCAGGGCACCTCGATCGACCTGGACCAGTTCTACGTCGTGAAGGAGGGGGCGACCGCGGCCACCATCAACCAGGCGCTGGCCCAGGGCCTCAACCTGCTCTTCACGCCCGGCATCTACCACGTCGACCAGACCATCAACGTCGACCGCGCGGACACGGTCGTCCTCGGCCTCGGTCTCGCGACGATCATCCCCGACGGCGGCGTCACCGCGATGAAGGTCGCCGACGTCGACGGCGTCAAGCTCGCCGGCTTCCTGATCGACGCCGGTACGGTCAACTCCCCGACCCTGCTGGAGATCGGCCCGGAGAACTCCTCCGCGGACCACGCCGCCAACCCCACCACCGTCCAGGACGTCTACGTCCGCATCGGCGGCGCGGGCCCCGGCAAGGCCACCACCTCCATCGCCGTCCACAGCGACGACGTGATCATCGACCACACCTGGGTGTGGCGCGCCGACCACGGTGAGGGCGTCGGCTGGGAGACCAACCGCGCCGACTACGGGGTCCAGGTGTACGGCGACGACGTGCTCGCCACCGGCCTGTTCGTGGAGCACTTCAACAAGTACGACGTCGAGTGGTACGGCGAGCGCGGCCGGACGATCTTCTACCAGAACGAGAAGGCGTACGACGCGCCCAACCAGGCCGCCATCCAGAACGGCGACACCAAGGGCTACGCGGCCTACCGGGTCGACGACTCGGTCGAGGTCCACGAGGGCTGGGGGATGGGCAGTTACTGCAACTACAACGTCGACCCGACCATCGTTCAGGACCACGGCTTCAAGGCCCCGGTGAAGCCGGGCGTGAAGTTCCACAGCCTGCTCGTGGTGTCGCTCGGCGGAATGGGCCATTACAACCACGTCATCAACAACACCGGAGCCTCCACGGCCCCGGCCGGCACCTCGACCGTGCCGTCCACGGTGGTCTCCTTCCCCTGACCCGTCGCCTGCGGTGAACCTCTGACCCGCGGCGGAGGTACTCCCCGGGCCGACCCCGGGCCGGGGAGCGCCTGACCCCGGGCCGGGGAGTACCTGACCCCGGGCCGGGGAGTACCTGACCCCGGCCCGGGGCCGACTCCCCGCTCATCCGCGGCTCTCTCCCCCGGACGGCCGCCGTCCTCCCCGACGGCGGCCGTCCTTCACCCCCTCACAGCGTCACCCCCTCACAGCGTCACCCCGTCACCCCCTTCACCGCCTCACCCCCTTCACCCCCTCCCCCTCCTCAGGAGCCGCCATGCCTTCCTCGCGCAGACCCGCCATGCCCTCCCTGCGCAGACCCGCGCTCACCCTGACCCTCGCCGCCCTCCTCGCCTCCTCCCTCACCGTCATCACCTCGCCGACCGAGGCGCGGGCCGCCGACCCCCTGATCTCCCAGGGCAAGACCGCCACCGCCTCCTCGAACGAGGGCGACGGCCTCTCCGCCGCACAGGCCGTCGACGGCGACCTCACCGGCACCCGCTGGGCCAGCCAGTGGTCCGACTCCCAGTGGATCCAGATCGACCTCGGCCAACGGGCCGACCTGAGCCGCGCCGTGCTGACCTGGGAGGGCGCCTACGGCAAGGACTACGAGATCCAGGCCAGCGACAACGGCACCGACTGGACCACCGTCAGGAAGGTCACCGACTCCGACGGCGGCACCGACGACCTGGCCCTCACCGGCTCCGGCCGCTACGTACGGATGCTCGGCATCACCCGCTCCGGCGGCTACGGCTACTCCCTCTGGGAGTTCCAGGTCTACGGCACCTACGGCGACACCCCGCCGCAGACCGGCGGCGGCGCCGTCAAGGTCACCGGCGGCCAGGGCGCGTGGCAGCTCACCGTGGACGGACAGCCCTACACCGTCAAGGGCCTGACCTGGGGCCCGTCCATGGCGGACGCCCCGAGGTACATGCCCGACCTGAAGTCGATGGGCGTCAACACCGTCCGCACCTGGGGTACGGACGCGAGCACCAAGCCGCTCCTCGACGCGGCGGCCGCGAACGGGCTGCGCGTCATGAACGGCTTCTGGCTCCAGCCCGGCGGCGGCCCCGGCAGCGGCGGCTGCGCCGACTACGTCACGGACACCGCGTACAAGACGACCATGCTCACCGAGATCGCCAAGTGGGTCGAGACCTACAAGGACCACCCCGCGACCCTCATGTGGAACGTCGGCAACGAGTCCGTCCTCGGCCTCCAGAACTGCTACGGCGGTGCCGAACTGGAAGCCCAGCGCAACGCGTACACGACCTTCGTCAACGACGCCGCCAAGAAGATCCACTCCATCGACGCCGACCACCCGGTGACCTCCACCGACGCGTGGACGGGCGCCTGGCCGTACTACAAGCGCAACGCCCCCGACCTCGACCTGTACTCGATGAACGCCTACGGCGACATCTGCGGCGTCCAGCGGGACTGGGTGGAGGGCGGCTACACCAAGCCCTACATCATCACCGAGACCGGCCCGGCGGGTGAGTGGGAGGTGCCCGACGACGCCAACGGCGTCCCCGACGAGCCGACCGACGTACAGAAGCGCGACGGCTACAGCAAGGCCTGGGACTGCACCGTCGGCCACCAGGGCGTGGCCCTGGGCGCGACGCTCTTCCACTACGGCCTGGAGCACGACTTCGGCGGGGTGTGGTTCAACCTGATCCCCGACGGCCTGAAGCGGCTGTCGTACTACTCGGTGAAGAAGGCGTTCACGGGCTCCAACGCCGGTGACAACCTGCCGCCGGTCATCAGCGACATGGCGGTGACGCCGGCCGGATCCGCCCCGGCGGGCGGGGAGTTCACCGTCCGCGCGGACATCCGCGACCCCGAGAACGACCCGGTGACGAACAAGATCTTCCTCAGCGGCAACTACGCCAACGGCGACAACCGGCTCGTACCGGCGCAGTTCAGGTCCACGGGCGACGGTACGTTCGCGGTGACCGCTCCCGAGAAGCTCGGCGTGTGGAAGGTCTACATCCAGTCCGAGGACGGGAAGGGCAACGCGGGCATCGAGACCAAGTCGGTCAAGGTCGTCGCTCCGCCCATGACCGGCACCAACGCGGCTCTCGGCAAGCCCACCACGGCCTCCAGCTCGCAGGCCTCGTACGGCGACTGCCCCTGCCCGCCGGAGCGCGCCACGGACGGGCGGCTCGACACCCGCTGGGCCAGCGACTGGAGCGACCCCCAGTGGATAGCGGTCGACCTCGGTGCGCGCATGCCCGTCCGCACCGTGCAGCTGGTGTGGGACCCGGCCTACGCCAAGTCCTACGAGGTCCAGGTCTCGGACGACGGCACCAACTGGCGTACGGTCCACACCACGACGAACGGCAACGGTGACGTGGACACCATCGCCCTGACCGAGACGGCCCGCCACGTGCGGCTCCACCTCACCGCCCGTGGCACGGACTGGGGTTACTCACTGCACGAGTTCGGCGTCTACAGCTGATCGACCGGGACCACCCCCGGGGGCCGCTCCGCACCGGAGCGGCCCCCACTCCACGTACCGGCAGGGCGAGTACGGGCAGCAGCCGCACCGGACACGCCGCACCCCGTCGGCCGCGCTACGCAGACGGGGCCCGTACGTCCCCAGCGGGCCTAGCACCGGCAGGTACCCGTACACGCCCAGCGGGCGCAGCACCGGCAGGTACCCGTACAGGCCCTGCGGGCGTTACGTCGGCAGAGCCCGTACCTGCCCGTCGTCACCGGAGCGGCCGAACGCGGAGAACGCACGCTCCTCCCGCCGAGCGGCAGCGGCTCGCACGCTGCTCCAGTCCAGCGCCTGCCGCGCGGTGTCCTGGGTCTGCTGGGCGGCGGTGCGGGCCTCGGCCTGGGCGTCCCCGCGCTCCTGGACGAGAAGGTCGTAGATCGGCGTGGTCGCTGATATCGCAGAAGTGCTCACGACAGATCCTCCTGCCCGCTCTTCACCGTTTCACCGACCCTGGCCCCAGGCCTGGGCCTGGGGGCGGGTGTACGGGCGGGTGTGTGGCCGGACGTACGGGCGGGCGTGTGGACGGACATGTGGACGGGCGTGGGACCGGGCTTAGGCATCACACACCATGCCCCTGAGCTGCGAGCCATCGGTGTACGGCCGCCTTGTCGGCGACGCTGATGCGCACCGCCGCCCCGCCGGTGTCCGGCCCCTCGTCCTCGTTGAACGCGGTGTCGGTGACCCGTGCGGTGACCCAGTCGGACAGCTCACGGGCGGCCGCAGGGGACAGGCGGCGCCGTTCCCAGTCACGTCCGGCCTCCTCAGCCGTGGGCGAGTCGTTCCGCGCCGCTTCGTTCAGCCACGCGGGCACGAGACGTTCGGTCACTTCCTCGTCGGAAGGTGACGACGAGGGCGACGACGAGGGCGAGGGAGAAGGAGAGGACGGAGAGGAAGGAGAGGACTGCGGAGAGGACGTCATGGGGAGAGGGTGACCGCCTCCCGGCCCTCTCATACATGGCTTCGGCCATCCGGCCACCGGGGGACGAGCTGAACACATGTTCGCGTGGAGGCGGGCGGCCCGAACGAGATACGGTGACGACGCCATCACCCTGTGTGCGCGTACGTGCGATACGTACGGTACGGGCGTACAGGGCGGCCCCCGAGGGTGCGACAACACCCACCGAGGGCCTTACACCTCCAGTGGAACGGACCCACCAGAAATGCTGCGTCATGTTATCGCGCCCTCTTCGGGCTGGACCAAGGCTCCGAACACCGTCGTGCGCTCACCTCGGCTGAACAGCGACGCCAAGGTGCTCCTCCTCTACGTCCAGGGCCTCCCCGAATCCGCCACGGACCGCCCGCTGGGCGAACTGGCCGGAAAGCTCGCCATGAAGGGCCGCTCGTACCAGCTGGCCAAGAAGCAACTGACCCAGCACGGCTACCTCCACGAGTGGCGCTCCCAGGGCGACGGCGGCCGCTGGGCCACGGAACAGCTCCTCGCCAACACGCCGCTGACGCGGGACGAGGCCAAGGCGGTACGCGCCCGGCTGACGGCACAGGCGGAGCAGCCGCCGCAGACCGAGCCGGCCTGCCCACCGCCGAGTGTGCAGTCTCCGACGGCCGGTGAGCCGACTCCTCGGCCGGTCGGCGGCTATGAACCGAAGGAAGAACACGATGAAGAGAACTCTCCCCACCCACCCTCCGAACCGGCAGACGGACAACCGCACCCGGACCTGAAGGCCGTACCCCGCCCAACTCCCGTACAACAGCAGCCGACAGAGCCGCCCGCACCGCGCTCCTCCCCGCAACTGACGCGAGCAGAGAAGGTGTTGCTCTCCCTACGCCACTCAAGGCGTGAGCTTCTGCTGGGGGTGGGGGAGGCGCGCGCCCTGGCTGTGGAGGCGGCCCAGTGGCTGGAGCGCGGCCTGACGGAGTCGGAGCTACGGCACGCTCTCCTGGCCGAACTCCCTGAGGGCGGGGTGCGTTCGGCGTTCGGCTTTCTCCGTCACCGGCTGACGCACAAATGCCCGGTGCCCCCGGCCCCCGTAGCGCCCCCGGAGCCGCCGCCCCAGCCGGTCCGGCCTCTGATCGTCTGCGCGGGCACCGAGGAGGAGCACCTGTTCCGGCCGCTGGGCGACGAGACGGAGTGCGCGGAGTGCCGCCGGGCGACGGCGTACGCGAGCTGGATGGTCGACACGGACACGTACGACTTCCCGCCGGACATGACCTGGCGCCAACGCTTCGTGGCGGTGGCGAAGGCGGACGCGCTACGGGGCAGGACGGCCTGAGGGCTGGAGCGGGTCCAGGGTGACACGGGCGGCGACGGGCAGGTGGTCGCTGCCGGTGGCAGGCAGGGTACGGATATGGGCGACGGTGCCCGAACGGGCGAGGACCTGATCGATCCGGGCCACCGGAAAGGCGGCGGGGAAACTGAAGGCGAACCCGCGCTCGGCCACGTTCAACTGCGAGGTGAGCGGGGCGATCCCGCGATCGTCGACGGTGCTGTTGAGATCCCCCATGAGGATGACGGCCCGCACTTTCTCGCCCCGGACGAGCTCGCCCAACTCCTGGGCGCTCTCGTCACGCAGGGAGGAGGCGAGCCCACCGACCCCCAGCCGCACGGAGGGCAGATGAGCGACGTACGCGGCGACGTCCCCGTACGGCGTCTGCACCACGGCCCGCAACCCCCGGCTCCACCCCTCCTCGATCGCCCGAGGCTTGATGTCCACCAACTGGTCTTCCGCGATCGGGTACTTGGACCAGAGCCCGACGGTCCCGTGGACGGCGTGGTACGGATAGTCGGCCCCGAGCACGTCCTCGTACACCGCCAGCGCGGGCACCACCAACTCCTCCAGCGCGACGAGATCACCCCCGGCCGCGACGAGCGCACGGGCGGTCCCGGCCGGATCGGGGTTCTCGTCACTGACGTTGTGCTGCACGACGACCAACTCCCGCGCCCCGCCCTCACCACCCGGCAGCAGCAACCCACCGAAGCCCTGCACCCAGACGGCCACGGGCAGCAGCAGAGCCACCAGGGCAACACCGGACCGCCGCACGAGGGCGACGACGAGCAGAAGAACGACAACGACGCCGACCCACGGCAGAAAGGACTCGACCAGACTCCCCACGCGCCCAGGGAAATTGGGGACGGCCCGATGAAAGCCCCCCACCCCGGCCACAACAACAGCGAGCCCGGCGACCATCCACCCTCGACCGCTCACGCCGGCCGACGCCCGCCACTGCACTGCCCGTGCCACCCCACCGTCTGCTCGCTCCACCATGTCTTCTCGTCCCCTTGTCCTTGCCTCACAGGACGAGTGGCCAGGGGAATCAGGTTCCGGTCTCTCACCGAGACCTCCACGAGAGACCGAGTTTGATTTAGCCCGTCGAAGCCCGAGATCATGTCGGCTCAGCCTGAGGCGCCGGGGAACGGGCGCACGGGCAAACGGGGAATCGGGAAACGGGGAGAACTTCCGGATGGCGTGGGACGAGTGGGAGCGAATCAAAGCTGATGCGGCGGCCAATGGGCCCGCGCATATGCAACTGAATCAGGCTCCTTCGCAGGGCGGAACCCAGGCGGGGCCGGCTTCGGAGGACCTGAAATCGGACAAAAAATCCTGGGTGCAGGCCGGTGAGGGCGTCACAGGGCTGAAGACCGGCGTAGGTAAGGCGTTGACGAAGCTGGCTGATGGGCAGGCGGGGCTGGGCGACACCGGCGGGTCTCGGAGCGCGGCGGCGCAGAAGGAGCTCTACGACTCCTGGAAGAAGTACGTCAGTGACGTGAACGGCCGCTGTGACGCGTTGGGTCGGCTGTTGCAGAAGGCGGGCCACGATCTCTCGAAACCCGATCAGGAGGTCGAGGCCGAGCTGGAGAGGCTTGAGGTGAAATACAAGGACACCGAGGCCGTCGGCGGCCAGACGAAGGGGGAGTGATTTCGGTCATGGACCTCGCGACGTTGAAAGCCTTCAAGCCTTCGGAGTACGAAGAGGCCGCGGACGGCTACCGAGCCACGGCCGACACGGCCAGTACGGCCAAGGACACGATCGACAACCGGATCAGCGCTGGAGTCCGCAACCAGTTGGAGGGCAAGGCGGCGAAAGCCGCCCTGCTGGCCCTCAAAGGTCTGTCGCAGAACTTCCACTACGCGCAGACCGAGTGCGGCTTGGTCAGTACGGCGCTGAACGGCTTCGCCTTCGATATGGCGGTCGCCAAGCGGAAGCTGGAAGCGGCGATCGAGGACGCCACGGCCGCCGGCTGCACGGTGAACCCGAACGGCTCAGTCTCGTACCCGGCGGGCTCGAAACCCGGTGACGAAAAGCCCACAGAGGGCGGCACGGTGACCGGGAGCGCCGGAGGCAGTCCGACGTCCGACGCGTTGGAGCGCCAGGCGGTGAACATCCACCCGAACCCGAACTACGGCAGAGCGCTGGAGTACGCCAACCGGATCGCCGACGCCTTGAACGAGGCCACGGAAGCGGATACGAAGTGGGCGCCCAAGCTGCGCGCGCTGAAGGCCGACGACGACCTGACGGTCTCCGATCGGGACTGGGCGGACGTGCAGTCGGACACGGGCGGCGTCCGCGAGGTCGGCAAGAACTACTTCGATTCTCTGCCCGAACCGCCGAAGGACGGCAGCCCGAAGGACAACGCTTCCTGGTGGAGGGGTCTCAGCCCGGAGGAACAGTCTGCGTGGCTCTCGTTGCGGCCCGACACCGTGGGGGCCCTTGACGGCCTGCCTTCCCCAGTTCGTGATGAGGCGAACCGTGTCGTCCTCATGGAGGAGTACGCACGTGTCCAGATGAAACTGGACACGATTCCGAAGCCGCCTGTCCCTGAGTGGACATACATCAACGCGGGTGGCTACCCCTCCAAGGTGCGCACCGACGAATGGATGGAGTGGCACAACAAGTACGGTGACCGCTACGAACGGCTCACCAAGTCCCGTGACGGTATGGAGAGCATTCAAGGACGATTCGATCAGACAGGCGAGGAAGGCCTGCCGGAGGCATACCTGCTGGGTTTCAGTACGGAGGGGAACGGCCGGGCGATCGTTGCGAATGGCAACCCGGACACGGCTGATCACCAAGCGGTGTACGTACCGGGTACGACGTCGAATCTGGGCAGCGTCGGAGGCGACATCAACAGGATGACCAATGTGTGGCGTCTGGCCGACGAAGAGGCGGATGGCAACTCGGTTTCCACGATCACCTGGCTCGGGTACGACGCGCCACAGAACATCGTGAAGGACTCGCCATTCAGCCATTACGCGGATGACGGCGCTCCCGCCTACAACCGCTTCATCGACGGCCTCGACGCCTCACGTACGACTGATGCCGATCCGCATCGAACGGCGATCGGCCACTCTTACGGTACGACCCTGATCGGTTCTGCGGCTCGGCAGGGCGAACTGAACGTGGATGATGTGATCCTCGCGGGCAGCCCAGGGGTTCAGGTGAGCAAGGCTGAGCATTTGGACGTTCCCGAAGGACACGTCTGGAACCAGGAAGCCGACGGGGACTTCGTGCCGGACATCGGCCGTTGGGGGCATGGTGGAACGGACTGGGACGGCGCATGGATCATCCCGAGCGACCCGATTTTCGGTGCCAACCAGATGCCTACGGACACCGAGGGACACAGTGACTACTGGAAGGAGGGCACCGACAGCCTGCGGCACCAGGCACTGGTTGTCGCGGGACGTGGGGATGAGGTCGAGCTGAAGCCGGTGCCTCCCGCGTATACAAGGGGGCGGTAGAGGTGTGCAACGGAGAGCCGGATCGTGCATGGGACGACGGAACGATCCCCCCACAGCCCCCGACCGCACTGACCGGCCTGTATTCCGGCCCGACCGAACGAGGCTCTTCAGCGTGAAGACTGCACTGGGCGCTAAGGCGCTCCTCGTGTCCATCGCCCTAACCACCCTCACTGGATGCAGCATGACTGACGCCAAGGATTCCGGCTCTCTCCCCACCGCGGGCACCAGCACGTCGAAGGAAGCCGCTCAAACGGTGAAGAAGGTCTCCAGCGAGATCTACGACCTGATCGGCATCAAGGGGAAGGCATCCAACAGCGGAGCCGGCGTCACGGAGTGCGGCGATAAGGACCCAGAAAAATACTTCCAGGTCTTTCACCCTTGGAGCTTCACGCCGGCATCACCTGAACAGCTCGGCGATGTGATGGTGAAGCTCAAGGAAGAGCTTCCCAAGCACGGTTGGAAGGTAGTCGAGTTTGGGCCTGACACCAGCAAGAACAAGAACGTCAGGCTCACTGCCGACAACGACAAGAAGAAGCACAGCGTCAAGATCTGGCACTATGCCAAGCGAAATCCGCCCAAGTTGAGCTTGATGGTGGTGTCTGGCTGCTACCAGGTCCCGGAGGGGGAGAAGGTCCAACGATTCTGAGGCCGTCACGTCAGTGTGCACCCCGGGCGGGCGTGGGGCAGCAGCACCCTCCGCCCCTATGTCCCCCCCCGGCATGCCGGCCGGGCTGTCGGCTCATCGGCTCAGGGGGTGTACTCCTTCTCCGAAATGGCGGCCCGGTGCAGCGACTCCGCGAAGTAGTCGAAGTCGACGCCGACCAGATGCTCGATGAGGGTCTGTCTGACATCCCGTACGCGCTGGGAGAGCCGACGTCCCCGTGTCACCGGGAAGGATGACGTGCCGCAAGGCATCCTTCTCGATCACACAGCCGATGAGCTTCTCTGCGACCCAGATCGGCGTACGTTCCCGGATTGCGAACGTCAGGTCGTTCGGTGCGGCCCGCTGTTCGATGGCGGTCCGGGTGCAGCGCGGCACCGTTGCGTACGACGGCGCTCTCGTCGGCGGGCACGCACCCGGTTTCCAGGTAGTGGCCGATGCTCTCCGGGCTGATCACCCGGTCGAGCTCGCCGGCCTCGCGTTCGTACACGTGCGGCTCGTCCGGCCACGAGGTCAGGAGCGCTGTCACGCCCGGGGCGGGTAGTAGGAGGCGGAGGGACAGTAGGCGCGGCCGCCGTCATCCCGCTCGCCAGGAGGATTGGCCTCGTACGTGCTCTTCAGCCAGGTGACGGCACCCACGACGCGGGTCCAGGTGCGCTCCACCGCGGTCTGGTTCTGCCGCATGAGCCAGTGCCCGGTCATGAGGGGCGGCAGCGTCGAAGAGACGAACGCGCGGGTCTGTTCGGAGTTCCGTTCTGCACCCGGACGGCGTAGGGCCTCCTGGCCGTACGCGTCTGCCGGTCCATGGACCGTATCCGTGCCAGTGCCCTGACCAGGTCATCTGCGCCCTTCGATAGGGGAGGCGGGCCGGCCCGGAGGATGTCCGTTCCGGCCCACTGCGTGGCGCTTCGTGCTCAGGAAGGGGGCCAGATCAGAGCGTCAGGCCCCGCGTCCTGACCCACCCGGCGGCGAAGTCGTCGAGCTCGGCCGCGGTGAAGCGCAGCTCCTTGCCCGAGCCCTCGGGCTTGCTGTCACGGATGACGAAGGAGGCCTCCGCACCGGGGATGGCGGCGAGGCTCACACAGGTCTCGTTGGACCCGCCCGCGTTGCCGCCGCAGTAGGTGGCGAAGGCGCCGGCGGGCGGGATCGGCAGCGCGTAGAGGTTTCCGTTCACGGGAGAGTCCTTCCGGTGCTGATGTCGCGGAGATACGGTCTCCGCGCCGTCGTGCTCCTGAACCCGCCCGGCTGCCGACCGTCCATGGAGACAGCCGGGCGGGGGTCTGGGGGGTGGGTTGTCCGGGCGGTTACCGGCTTGAGGCGAGCCCGAGGCGAACTCCGTAGCTGTACGTAGCTGTACCCGTTGCGCTTGTTCGCGCCCGAACAGCCGACGTCACCGGTCGCGTGGGAAGTTCAGTGATCCTGGGGGTGTCTCCGTAGGAACACGTTGCAGTCGGACACCGTGGTCATGTCGCCCCCTGCTCTGGCGCGGTCTCTCACCGCCGCGAGTTCGGTGCATCCCGCACAGCCCTCCACTGGTACGGGATCAGGGTCCGCACACAGTGGAAGCTCTACGGGAGGGGTGCTGTACCGGGTCGGCTCGGTCATGCCATTCATGGTCGGGTGGCCGAGGCGATGGCCACGGGCGATATTCGCGAATATTCTCGTGCGCGAAGCGGTCATCCCTCGACATCCACGCGAGGCAGCGGACAACCTTAGATCAGTGGATGAACAATCTCGATGTGAGAGGCGGCGAGTGATGGCACGTCAATTACGGTTCAACGGCACGGGCAGTGGGGGCACGGGATGTCCCTCTGTCCATGAGGACGTGGAGAGCGGAGAGGTCATCGTCCACGGGCCGCCATTGACCGACTCTGGCGACATCGCCCAACTGCAGCACCTGTCCGAGGGGGAAGTGGCAGTAGTCGTACCTCGTGAATTGCTGGTCGACTGGACGCCGAAGGACACGACCCGACAGGCGCAGATCATCGACCTGGCCGAGTTCGAGGGCCTGTTCCGCACGTTCGACCACTCGGCCTGGAGACTGGAAACCCGGCGACGCTTCGCCAGCGACGAAGCCACGAACACCTACCGCCAGTTCGTCGAGACCGGTGCTGTCGACTGGGACGTGGAAGATCCGTACTGCGAGCTGATCCGGTCCCAGACCGCGCAGGGCAAACGGGTCGAACGGGTGCGGATCGTCGACCAGCCGCCGACTATGGGCCAGCTGTACCTTCTGAACAACGCCAAGAGGAACAGCGGTCTGGGAGAGGACATTCGGAACCTTTGGCGGGCAGATGCCGATCGGCTCCGGCTTCCCTCCGAGGACTTCTGGTTGTTCGACAGTCGGCTTGCCGCGAAACTGCGCTTCGACGGCGAGGATAACCTCGTGGACGTCGAGTTGATCACCGAGCCGGCCGAGATCGTCAGATACTCCGTCATCCGCGACGCGGCATGGCATCACGCCGTGCCGTACGAGGAGTTCGCGGTGAAGCTGAGCGACAGCGAGTAAGAGCAGAAGGAACAGACGCGTACCGGTGAGCACGGTTTTTCAGAAAGCTCGTGAGGATCTGGGGCGACGGCTCCGCGCTCTCCGAACAGAGAGCCCTCATGGACCCCTCACCGGTACCGCTCTGAGCGTGTCGCTCGGCTGGTCACAGAGCAAAGTGAGCAAGCTGGAGAACGGACGTCAGACACCCACTGCGCAAGACCTCCGGGCATGGGCCGATGCCACCGGACACTCAGGGGTGTACGAGGAGCTCCACGGACGGCTGAAGGGCTTCGAGTCGCACATCCGGTCATGGCGACGACAGCTGTCGTCAGGGCACCGCCCGGTACAGGAGACGTGGAACACGGTAACGGCGGACGCCCGCGTACTGCATGTGTGGGATTCCTTCGCTGTCAACGGTCTGCTGCAGACCCCGGACTACGCGCGGCACGTGTTCGAGTGCTACGCGACGCTCCAGAAATCACCCCGCGACACCGAGGACGCGGTGAGAGCCCGCATGGACCGGCAGCGATGGCTGTACCAGCCCGGGCGACGTCTCAACCTCCTTCTGTGGGAAGGCGCGCTACGGGCGCAGGTATGTCCCCCCGAGGTCATGGCGGGGCAGATGGACCGCCTGCTGGGCGTCGTTGGCATGGATACCGTCCGGCTTGGGGTCGTGCCGTTGAACGCCGCTCTGCGTCTTCCTCCGGCCAACGCGTTCTGGATCGTCGGCGAGCAGTTGGTGATCACGGAGGACTGGCACGCGGAACTATGGCTGGACGGCTCCGACACGGTTGCTCTGTACCAGCGGATCTGGGAATCCCTGCACGAGTCCGCCGTGTTCGGCGCCGAGGCGCGACATGTCATCGCTCGAGCGCGACAGGCCATTTCCACGTAGGTGATGTACGGGCACGTACCACGTTCCGCCGTACGAGACCTGGTGGCGGGACTTCTCCGGCGCCTACCTTCGCGCTGCCATGCTTGTGAGGAATCCGGACCAGGCCGCATGGCCGACGGCTATGTGCGGGCCTTGGGGCCGCGTCGAGTCGCGTACTCCCACAGCTGCCGACAGGTCGGCGACTTCCACGCACTCCGTGCCGCTGCCCCCGCGGTACGAGGACTTGAACCAGTGGCCGACGCCGTGATCCATCAAAGCTCCCTGCTCACTTGTTCCAGGAGCGCGGCAGACCGCTCGATGTCCAGGGACTGCGCACGCAGGTACTCGAACGCCAACTTATAACGTGCCAGTTCTGCGGGCTTCTCCATGAAAAGCCCGCCACCGATGATGTCCACGTAGACCACACCGAGTTCGGGGTCCGGGCCGCCGAGGATGACGAAGCTCCCGACCGCGGCCGCGTGGGCGCCCGCTGCGAACGGGAGTACCTGCACGGCGATGTCCGCTTCGAGCAAGGTGGCGTACGCCGGGTGCGCGTGTTGGCGGGCGCGCCCCCCGATGCTTCCTTGTGCGAGTTCCAAAATGAGAGTTCCGCTGTCGGTCTTGCCCCGGGGTCGGTCGCGATGGGTGACCGTGTGCGTGGCGAGAGTGGTGATCGACAGGGCTGGCTGCCGCTTCGGCGTGGTTCGCCGAGCCTGGGACATTTCGCTCCTGGCGGAGCCCGAGGAGCTCGCCGGTCTCAGGCGAGTGATCAGCCTGCACCTTGCGCTGTGGGGCCTGGCGGACACCGTGCAGGACGCACAGCTATGCGCTACAGAGCTCGTGACGAACGTGATGGAGCACGTCGGAGTGGGGACGCCGGCTCGCCTGGCCGTCTCGATGAGCGGCAGCCGGTTGCGCCTCGAAGTCAGCGACCCGGAGACCCGGACACTGCCTACCCTCGGTGCGGGTGCAGAGGAGGACGAGCGAGGAAGAGGGCTGGTGCTCGTCGACGGCGTGGCGGAGCGGTGGAGTGTCGTCCTCAGAGGTGACTCCGAGGTCACCTGGTGCGAGCCGGCCACCGGGCTGCGTTCGTCGATCGATCACGTCGAAGGACCACGAGTCGCCGAGGCGGAAGCGTTGCTGGGCTTGATGGGGATCGCGTCACGGACAGGGGGGCCTCGCGTGGGCCACCGGGCGTGGCCCACGCGGAGGAGGCCGCCATCGACGTGATCGCCGACCTCCTCCACCGGCTCCGGGCCCACGGCTGCGATCCGGACAGTGCTCTGGACCGTGCGCAGACGCACTTCGAGGCCGAGCTGCCCGAAGCCGTATACCCGAAGCCGTACGACCGTGGGCTCAGGAACTCAGAACTTCGCTGAAGAATCCGATCGACGGGTTCTCCGGGGTCCCGATGAGAAGAGCACGGTCGAGCAAGCCGTTGTTGTGCTCGCAGCTCGTCTCCGGGAGGAGCACGCAGGCATGGCAGGCCGCGAGGTTGATGCCGCCGACGCCGCTCCCCTCGGACTCGACGCAGAGAGGGTCGGAGGAACACCACCGAGCCCTGTCGAGGGCCGAGTCCAGGGACCGTTGGAGGCGGGTGGGCTCGCCCTGCGCGACCAGCCCACCGAGGCTTCCCGCGGAGTCGCTGGTCGCCGTGCAGATGAGGATGCCCGCCATGGTCTCGCCCGCGTACAGCCGTTCCCGGAGCGAGGCCGCCGGATAGCCGCCGTCCAGGCTCCACTCGTTGATCAGCGCGTGAGCGAGGGTATGGAGGAGAACCATGCGGGGAGTGGCCGGCGATTCGGGGACGGAGTCCGGGTCCTGGGACCGTTCGCGCATCATGCGGGTGTGGTTGGTCCGTATGACTTCGGCCCGCGCCGCTACGGCCGCGCTCCGGGACCAGGTGTCCAGCCGCTGCTCGTCGAGCCGGAGAAAGACACCCTCGCCCTGCACCTCCATCGCGGGCAGCCAGTCCAGATCGTTGAGGGAGAGAGCGGCTTCGTGGACGTCCGTTCGGGTCTCGGGTGTGTCGACCCGGGAGAACGCCTTGAGTGCGCGGACTTCCCGCAGCCGCTTCACCAGCATGGGGCCCGTGACCCCGTACGGGGTCAGCACGGTCGGGGAGGACCGGGGCGGCTCGCACACGAACTGGTCCTCGTGATCCGACTCGCTCTCCGCCTGCCCCTCGATCAGCCGCTCGTACTCCTGCCTCCGGAGGGCGACGAAGGCGCTGTCCGCGGGGGCTGTCTCGTCGGCGCCCGCGTCCTCCTGGTTCTCCGCTTCGAGCAGCGCGATGACCTTGGCTGCCGAGAAGTCGTACTTCTCCGTCAGCGCGAGGGCCTTGAGGTAGATCTCGATCCCGCCGCTGTTCCCGGTCTCGTACAGCTCACGGAGCTGGTCCATGTGGTTCTGGAGACGGGTGAAGTGGCCGTCGCTCCACGGGGGGATCGACAACGCGGTCCGCACGATCGGCTGCCAGGCGACGGACGAACCGCGTTGCAGGGTGCGTGGCCTCTCGGAGCAGCGATCGGTCGGCGCGTCCTTGAGCCAGGGGCGTCTGCCGCTGCAGAAGACCTTCAGGTCGGACAACGCCGTGCCGCTGAAGGCACCCTCCATGGACACTTCGGGAACACCGCAGGTGCAGGAGATCAGGATCGAGCGGAGGGACGCGGTCTTCCCGCTCGTGCGCAGTCGCATCTCTCCGCCGCAGAAGCCGGCCTCACCCTCCTGCCGATTCTTGCGGTGTGCCCACTTCCAGTACGGGAAGTCGTCGATGTGGCCCTTGGCGCAAGCCATGACGAAGCGCGAGGGGACGAGGTCCTCCTCGCAGTCACCGCACTCGTTCCTACCCGGCGGAGAGTTGAACTGCCGTACGTGCTGGAGCACGGTGCACGTCGGGCACGAGTGCCACAGGGGAAAGCGGCGTACGTGCACGCCGTCCTTGCTCGTGTCGTCCGATGCCGGAGGCAGGCGGAACGACTTCACGCCGAGGACCCGGGCCAACCGGTGCTCGAAGACGGTCGGTGCGTCGGTGATGCTCCACGAGTCGATCCCGGTGACCATGAACGATTCGTTGTCCACCGCGACGAGCGAGCCGACGCCGTAGGTCGTGATCATCTGGGCGCGACGGACCGCACCGCGACGGGGATAGCTGCGCTCCGGCGCTCCGGGCCTGCGGCGCCGGGCGGGGGGAGGGGTCATCGGGTTGCCTCCATGAACAGGGCGGACTCGGCGTCGACATCGCGCAGACTCCACAGGGTGGGCCAGGCGTCTTCGCCGACGGCCTCGAAGCCGCACAACAGCGACGGAGTCCTACGGCCGCGCTTCGGCTCGTAGAGCAGACCGCCGTTGCTCTCGGCCTTCTCCGCCCACCGGTCGACGAACTCGTCGAAGGCGTCCGCCGTCGCTTCGTATTCGTCCGGATCGACGGCCTCGACCCGGGCCAGCAGGGCCGTTCGGACCACCTGGTCCAGTTCGTCGCGGAACTCCTCGATCCGTCCGGCGCCGTCGTTCGGGCGGGCCGCGGGGATCAGGATGCGAGCGAGCGCGACGATGACGGCATGAAGGCCCCGGTCGCGGGATCGGGAGGAGAACGGGGTCACGCTGGTCGACTCGACCTCGCGGTACAGCGCCGAGTGGTAGTGCTGGAAGCTCTCGTAGTGCGAACGGTCCCGGGAGCGGTTCGCGTTGAGCATCACGGCCACCAGGCCGGGGTGGCGGCGGCCCACCCGGCTGGTCGCCTGGATGTACTCGGCCGTGGTCTGCGGCTGTCCCATGACGGCCATCAGTCCGAGTCGGTCCACGTCGACGCCGACCGAGATCATGTTGGTGGCCAGCAGGACGTCCACGACATCGGAATGCGGCAACCGTCGCTCCACCTGCTTGAGCCGCTTCGGCACCTCGCTGGAGTTCGCCCGACTGGTCAACTCGGTCTGCTCCAGGACCTTCCGCCGCTCGCCGCCGTCCCGGTCCGCCAGGAAGCCGAGCTGGGCGTCGACGTCGTCATGGACCTGCAACTCCGCGGCGGCCAACAGCCGAAGGCTGTTGAAGTAGCCGACGAGCGTCCAGTACGCGTCACGTACCTCGTCCGCGTCCTCGCCCTGTGCGGCCCGGTGCAGCAGGCCGGCGTAGGTGCGGATGAGCAGGGTGGACTGGCTCGTGCTCGGCGTGAGCAGTCCGACGTACTGTCGACTCGCCTTGCGCTCCTTGGGTGTCTCCACGGCGAACCACGAGTCCCTGGCGTCGATGCCCGCCGGCGGGAACTGGGCGACCTCGCGGGCGAACAGCTTGTTGCCCTGCTCCGAGGCCCGACGGATCGTCGCCGTCGACGCGATGACCTTCGGTTCGTTCGCGAGCAGGTCCACAGCCGTCTCGTACAGACCGGTGAGAGTGCCCAACGGTCCCGAGATGAGGTGGAGTTCGTCCTGCACGATCAGCTCCGGAGGCGGAGTGCCGTCCTCGCGGTCACGGTTGAACAGCGCGGCGGTCCGCTCCCGCCACGGCATGGCGGCGAACTTGTCGACCGTGGCGATCACCAGCGTGGGGCGCGCTTCGTAGACGGCTTCGTCGACCAGGTGGACCGGCAGGCCGCCGTGGAAGTCGCACCACGTGTCGGGGCAGCGGACGTACATCCGCTTGGCCTCTTCGTCGACCTCGTACTGGTACGCGTCGATACGGGTGCCGCACCACGGGCACGCGTGCAGTTGGACCGGGTTCTTCTCCTGAAGCTCCTTCTCCTTACGAAGCTCCACGAGGCTCTCCTCGGCGACCGAGAGCTTGTTGGGCGTGGCGGACTGCCCCACCCACATGCCGATGGAGATGGGTTCGGTCCCCAGCGCCCGTTCGTCGCCGAGACGGATACGTTCCATGGCGCAGATCAGCGACGCGGCACGCTCGAACTGCTGCAGGGTGAGCAGTCGCAAGGTGTAGCGCATCAGGACCGTCACGCCACCGCCGTGCTCCTTCAGCCTCATGCGTCGCAGGAAGGTCGTGAAGGCGATCAGGCCGAGGTACGCCTCGGTCTTGCCACCACCTGTCGGGAACCACAGGAGGTCGGCGGTACGGCGATCGTCGTGGTCGGGGTCCACGATTCCTTCGAGGCAGAGGAGCATGAAGGAGATCTGGAACGGGCGCCAGCGCCCCGCGGCCGTGTCGGGTGAGCCCTCGCGTCCCTTCTTCACCCACTCGCTGCGGGCCCGTTGCTGAGCCATCGCACGGTTGGCGAGACGGAAGGCCCTCATCGCCTCGCCGTCCGTGCCGAGGACTCCGATACCGCGACGCATACGGGCCAGAGCCGTGCGACAGTGCTCGATCTGCGCCCGAGCCGGGGGCTCGTGCGGGGTGCCCCGGAACGCGGAGGCCTCCGCCTCCTTGCGCTCGATCCACTCCGCGTACCCGGCCATCAGCTCGTTGAGCGCCGACAGGATCTCGCTCTCGGGCCGGGTCGCCAGGTCCTCCATGCTGAGGGCCGAATCGTCGATCTCGGGGTTGGAGTCGGTGAGCAGGACGTCGTGTGCCGGTACGAACTCGGTGCGTACGGTGGTGATCGCCGCGCGCTCGACGTTCGGGGCGCCGATGGGCGGCGGAGTCCAGTCCCAGTCCGCCGAGCAGCCGTGCCCGACGGCGAAGGTGGGCGCGTGCCGGTGCAGCAGCCGGCTCGTCGCCACCTCGGGGTCGACCACCCTGCGCTCGGACGGGCGGTCGACCACGCCCGGCGCACCGGACTCGGTGGTCACGGTCAGTCGGGGCTGGTAGAGACAGAAGGCGTCCTGGAAGGCGTGCTTGCCCACCAGGTTCGTGTTGATCAGCGTCACGGTCACGGTGACCGTTCCGCTCGACGGGGCCTTTGGTCGGACGACCACGTACAACGCCACGCCCTCGTGGAGGTCGTTCACCCGGTAGCGGCGGGGAACCGTCACATCGACGGTCACCGGGCGCACGGACAGCTCGCGTCGACGCCAGTGCTCCTTCTGCTCCGAGACGGTCCGGGCCTCCGCGCGCTCGGCGGTCACACGCCGTCCGTCCTGGTCGACCGGATCGTAGGCCGCGGCCTCCGTGCGGACGACGAGACGGGGGGAGATCTCGGGGTCCACGGCGAACGTCAGCCCCATGGACGAAGGACGCCGGTCACCGACGGGGGCCGTACCGAGATCGGGCAGCGTGTCCTCGACGTCCCTCCCTCTCCGTACGAGCGGAGCGTCGTCGAGCCCGTCGTTCTCCGCCGCGTCCTCCGCCAGCACCTGCTCGGACTCGCGATCGGACGCCCTGGGGAACAACACCCCGATCGGGTACGTGGTGATCGGCGGATCCTGGGTCAGGATCTCGTCGGCGGTTCGGGGACCGAGGAGGTCCTGGCGGAGCTGCTCGACGAGCCCTTCCCGGAGTGCGTAGTGGGCGGCGTGAACGTTCATGTCGTTGGTCATCCGACGATGCCTTCCTGCGCGGTCCCTCTGACGCGCCTGTAACGCCCGAGCCCTGACATGCGGGGCACCGTCCAGATGCCATGGTCGCCGAGGCCGGCGCGGGCACCGGAGGCGCTGCTGCCCGCGACGCTCTCCAGGCAGTCGACCCGGAAGCCGTTGATCTCCACCGGCCAGTTGATCTCCCACGTCTTGTTGATCTTCAGGGACGTGTGGAGATCCTTGCGGAACCGCTCCGAGACGACGGAGATCGGCCGATCTCCGTGAAAGATCGTGTACGGAGGACTCTGGTCGGCGGCCATGGGCATCTCGTGCTGGGGCCGGAGAACCAGCTCGTCACCGGGAGAGACCGACGCGGCCAAGTAGTCCTGCAAGGACGGGGCGTCGTCGGTGAAGCCGTCCGTACCGGGCGGATGCTCCCGACCCACGTCCTGCCCGGAAGCCACGATCCCGTCGCGGATGTACGACTTCCAGCCGCCCAGGTACCAGCGTTCGGTGACCCTGTCCCGGCGTACGAGTGCCGTGTCGGGCGCGGCGATACGGAACAGGTCGTCCCGGGCGCGGGTCATCGCCACGTACAGCGAACGAGCCTCGGCCGCCGGGTCGACATGGGTGTGCTGCTTGCGCAGTTCCGCCGTCGTGGCCGGTTCCACCACGATCACCCGATCGAATTCGAGCCCCTTGGCGCGGTGCACGGTCGACACCACCAGGTTCGCGGGTTCCACGGCCGCCAGGTCGTCCGGGAAGCGCCCTTCGGCGACCAGACGCCGCACCCCCGCCACATCCATCAGCCCTCGGGGGGCGCGGGCGGCACCGCGCAGGGAACGCCAGATCCGGGCACGGCCCCCGACGGGGGCGGTCGGTCCGGCGGAGAGCAGCTCCTGGAAGCGTTCCTCGGTCAAGGTGGTGGTACCCGTGTTGCGCAGGACCGAGGTGACCCAGGCCGGGACGGGACGGTCCTGGAGGGCGCGCTGGACCCGATGCCCCACTCCGAGGGAGAACAGCGCCTCGGACAGCACCAGAGCCTGGCGGTTGTCCCTGCAGAGGATGGCGCAGGTGCCCGGGTAGGCCCGGAGCGACTCGACGGTGAACGGGTCGTCCAGAGGGCCGAAGTCGGGACACGAGCGCAGCAGGTCGGTCAGCCGCCGGTGGAACTTCTCGCCGGCCGCGTCGGATTCGGCGGGTTCCGACGGCAGTCTCTTGAGCTCGGCGCCGAGAGCGAGAGCCGTACGGGCCTCCTCCGTGCGGGCCCGGAAGTTGGTGGTGAGGTGCAGCTCGACCAGGTCGTCCGGGTAGGAGGCCCGCAGCCAGTCGAAGAAGTAGTTCGTCTCCGCCGCACGGGCTTCCTGGTCGGAGACCTGGAAGCCGAAGATGGCCTGGGCGCCGTCCCCCACCACCGTGAAACCGCAGCTGTCCTGGAAGCGGTCCAGCAGCGTCTCCACCATGTCCCGGCGGTCGCCCACCAGGTCCTGGACCTCGTCGATCACCACGTGGGTCGGGGGCCCCTGCTCGCTCTCCTCGACGACCCCCCGCAGGATCGCCTCGGTCGTCTCCCTGATCCGCTCGTCGAAGCGCAGGGCGCCCCAGTCCCGGTCGGGCTGCTCACCGCGCAGCACCGAGTAGGCCCAGGAGTCGAAGGTCTGCACCCGGACCCGACGGGCCTCCCGGGCGTGCAGCGCGATCCGCTCGCGCAGCTCACGGACCGCCGCGCGGGAGAAGCTCAGCACCAGGATCTCGCCGGCTTCGAGAGCCTCCTCCTCGTGGCCCATGAGGGCGTCGAGGCGGCGGACCAGGGTGTGTGTCTTGCCCGCACCCGCGCCGGCCGTGACCAGCAACCGGGCGTCCCAGGTCTGCTCGACCACAGCCCGCTGTTCCTCGGTCAGGGGCGGGCTGTCGTGGTACGCGTCGGTCACTTGGCCCTCCACAGGTGCTCGAACTGCGTGAAGGCGAGCGCCTTGCCGTAATTGGTGATGTTGTCACGGACGTTGAGGATCAGGCAGGTCTCCTTGCCTCCGTTGCCGGGACCGCGCAGACCACGACCGATCATCTGTTGGTAGACGTTGGGGCTGTAGGTGGGGCGGGCGACGACGACGGCCCGGGTGGCCGGGGCGTCGAACCCCTGGGTGAGAACACCGTAGTTCGTGAGGACGCGAACACGGCCGCGGCGGAAGTCGCCGATGCTCCTCCTGCGCTCGCCCGCAGAGGTTGCCGAGTCCACCGAGGCGGCGGTGATGTCACGGTCCTTGAGCTTCGCCGCGAGGAACTTGGCGTGCGCCACGGACGTGGCGAAGACGAGGACCGGCCAGTCGGCGGGCATCTCGGCGATCTCTTCCAGGATGCGGTTGTTGCGGTCCTGGTCGTCGGCGAGGCGCTGCTCGGCCGCCTTCGACAGCAGGCTCATCTGATCGGCCCGCTCCTTCTCGTCGTCGGTCAGCTCGATGGTGCCGCCCACCAGCTCCCGGTGGTCGACCTTGGCCAGCATGCCGAGTTCCTGCAGCTCCGCGTAGGCGTCGCCGGACGGGAAGATCCCGTCGTCGAGACGCTGACCGCCGAAGCGTTGGACCAGGCGCTTCGTCTCCTCGTCGTTCGTGTTGCGGAAGGGCGTCGCGGTGAGCCCCAGCAGATGGCGCCGCGTGTCACGAGCGGTCAGACCGAGTTGCTCGAGAATCTTCGTGTACTGGGGAGAGATGGCGACATGGGCTTCGTCGACGATGACCAGACTCGCCTTCCGGAGCCACGCGTATCCATCGGTTCCGAGGCAGTTGCGGAGCTTCGCGTCCGTCGCGATCACGAGGTGCGGTCGGTCGCTCACCGGCCCCGCCTCGTTGGTCGTCCACAGCCTGCTGATCGTCAGCGGGCTCTCGGCACCGACCTTCGACCAGACGAAGCTCCAGCTCTGGACCGCCTGCTCACAGAGTTCCTCGGTCTGGGCGATCCAGAGGATGGGGCCGTCCAGCTCCCCGACGGACTTGACCCAGCGGATCACCGCCTCCGCCGCCACCCGGGTCTTGCCCGCCCCCGTGGGCAGGGACAGCATTCCGCGTTGGGGCGCGAACCGGTCGAGCATCGCGAACACCTTGGTCGCCAGACGTTCCTGGTAGTCGTGCAGGCGCGGGAACTCGGTGGGGCCGGGGATCTCGATCCTCGGCGGCAGCGAAGGCGCCCTGGTCCCCGCGAAGGAGTCGGGGAAGCCGAAGTCGGAGACGAACTTCACCGCGGGCGAGGAGCCGGTGAAGCTCGACGGCGCGTGGCTCGGATACGCGGCCAGCAGGTCACGGGTGTGCACGTGCAGTACGCCGTCGCCATGGGCGTTGTACGCCATCCGCGCGATCCGCCGGGCCGACGGCTCGACGCCCCCGAGCTCGACCCGCTCGCTGTCCAGCAGACCGGGCGGCAGTCCGGCCTGCAGCGCTTCCTCTCCGATGAGCAGCTCCAGCTTCTCCTCGACGCTCTCCGCCTCCCGGACCCGGCGCAGCGCGGCCTGGAGCTGCTGATCGGCCTCCTGCCGCTCCTGGGCCTCCAGAACCGCCCGGCATCCCGCCTCTCCCATCCCCCAGCGCAGCTCGCGGTCGACGGCCGTCAGAGCCGCGAGCCTGCTCTCGGGTTCGAGGACGAGCACGGTGTCACCCTGGAGGGCGCTCTTGAGGGCGGTGGGCTGGCTGCCCCGGGGGGTACGGGTCACCTCCTCCAGCTCGGAGCAGCGCAGCAGCCGGTAGTTGTTGACCACGTTGCCCTTGCGCAGGCGCAGCGTGGGGAACTCGTCGTGCAGGGACGTGGGCTCGCCGATGCCCACATGACGGGTCTCCTTGGTGATGACATCGGCGTGGCGCAACATGCCCCACGTCCTGACGAGCAGAGCCGCGTCTTCGGGGCTTCCCGCGAGCAGCGCGGGGATCTGCTCCGCGCGCAGCGCTCGGTACTCCGCGTCGGAGGCCGCGACAGCGATCTTGTCGTCCTCCTGCGCGGACCACTCCGACCCGATCCGGCAACGGGTGAGCTCCCCCTCGGGGAAGTCCACCCCGAGCTGGGTCAGCATCACGTACGTACGGCCGACGAAGGCGTCGTCGTCGCTGGTGCGGAGCTGTTCGAGCAGGCGGTCCCACTGCTTCACCGGGACGTCGTCCACCACGGTCGGCATATGCAGCTTGCGGGCCTTCTCGGCGCTGATGTCCGCCACCGGCAGGACATCGGCGTACGCGTGGAGCTGAGGGCCCACGGCGTCGGAGAGCGGGACGATGCCCTGCGAGGTGGGGACGCGGCCGTGGCGACCGAGCATCCAACGCAGCGGGGAGCGAACGGACTTGCGCGTGGCCACCTGGACGCCGAACTGCATGGTCCAGGTGTCGATGACGCCCGCTTCCGGCAACGCCTTGACGAACGCGGCCCGCCCCTCGTCCGACAATCGCTCCAGGAGGTGCAGCGGACCGCCGATCGGTGAGCCCTCCAACTTGAGCCTGTTGAACTGCGGGCGGTTCGCGTTGCTGCTCAACGTCCTGCAATAGCTGTCATAGATCGCCGTCGCGTACTCGGCGAACCAGGCTTCGTCCGACGAGGGGCGGTGCCCCGCGGTAGGCACAGCACGGAGACCGAACTCGTGGAAGACCATCCTGTCGTCGGAGTGGAAGTCCAGATCCACCGCCACCGAGACGTCCCGGGATCCGTCACCGGGCACCACGGCTCCGGGCAGGAGACAGTCCCGCATACGGTGGAAACGGCCGTCCACCGTGCGTACGTACAGCGTGGTCAGAGGGTCGGGGACCCGGGCGATCACCTCGCCGCTCACCTGGCTGCCGCCCGCACTGTGGAACAGCTCCCAGAAGCGCCCCCAGTCCTGGGGACCGTAACCGGTGAAGCCCTGCTCGAGGACCCCGATGAAGCGGCCGCGGGAGTCCGCCTCCCGGATGCCGATGGTGTTGAGGTCGCTGATGAGCGACTGGTCCTCGGAGAGGGCGGCGTCCACGTACGTCGTGCCGTCCCGCAGACCGTCCTGGGCGGCCCTGCGGAAGACCTTGCCCACCACGGGGGGCACCAACCCGCTCTCCTCGGTCAGCACGATGCGCGCCGTTCGGGCCTCTTCCGCGAAGGGCGAGCCGATCTCGACCATCGCGGCGAGAATGCGGATCGCGACGGCTGAAGCCTCGGCCGTACCGTCGCCGACCAGCGCCTCCAACCACTCCCGGACGGTCGCGCGGCCCTGCCTGGTCTGTTCCAGGATGTGCCCCACCTTGCCGGGGCGGAACTCGGCGGCCTCCACGGAGGGGTGGACCCAGTTCGCGGGACGCCCGGGGTAGGCGTTCCACATCCGCAGCCAGTCGAGCTTGAGGGGCGACTTTCCGATCGGAGCGGGGTGGACGCGCAGTTCCCGAGGCACCCGCAGGACGCCGTCCTGGTCGGGAAGGGACGGCAGCTGTGCGGTCAGCTTCCAGATCTGCTCGGTCAGATACCTGTCGGCCCAGTTGAGGGTCTCCGACTCCCTGGTCCGGCCGGGCAGCAGCGGGAGGTAGGCGCCGGGGTCCTCCGCGGGGGCCAGCCGAGGCAGCGACTCGACGACCAGCTTCGCCGCGACCTGGATGATCTCCTCGTTGAAGGGGCTGGAGTCCAAGAGGTTCTGGCGGTCCTCGTTCGTCTTCCAGGCGCCGTTGAGGATGCCCGCCAAGGTCATCGGGTACTTGGTCGGGAAGAACGACCAGAACTCGCCGCGTCCTTTGGGAACGGTGAGGACGGTGTCGCCGGTGTATGCGGGAACGGCCCACGAGACGTCGATCGTCCCCCGGTCGTGCATCTCGCCCGCGCTGGCCCTGGCCCGCTCGGTGGGCCGGTGGGCGTGGGTGAAGACCTTCCAGGTGGCGCGGGATTCTGGCTTGCCCGTACGGGCTTCGTGGATCGTGTGCACGACGTCCTCGTGCTCGACCGTGATCTCCCGCCGGATCTGCGGCATCACCCGACGGTTCTCCAGGACCACCGTTCCCACGTGATGGGAGAAGAGTTGGAAACGGGCGGGGAACTCCCGCTGGATCTCCTGGCCGGCGACCGTGTGGATGTCGTGTCCCAGGCGATCGGCAGCGCCCGGCAGGAGAGGAAGCCGGACCACGGTGGTGGCCCAGCCGAGCAACTCGTCCAGGACGGGATCCGCCGAACGCTCCTTCTCGACCTCCAAGGGACGGGCCATACGCAGCACCGGGGCCTCGAAGTCGCCGCCGAGTACGCCACCGCCGGCCTTCCTGATCTCCTCGAACGACCACGCCCGGTCGAAGCCGAAGGACCCGGAGCTGCTGAAGAATTGAGGGGCGTCGGTGACGGCGAGGACCGATTTCACCCCCACCCCGAAGCGGCCGATCTGCCCGCCGCGCTTCTTCGAAACGCTCATCCGGAGAATGGTCTCGGCGCCCTCCGCCGTGACCTCCTTGCCCTCGTTCGCGCAGTAGAGGTGGGTGTTCGTGAGTACGACGTGCACCTTACCGCCCGGAGAGTGCGCGATCTCGTCCGCGGCATTCTGGACGAGCTCGAACAACTGGCGGTCCCCGTAACCGCCCTGCGTGATCCGCCGCTCACCATTGGCGTGCTCCAGAATCAACCCCGGGTCGACGCGATACGTCTCCAACACGCGCGCCGACTGTTCGATGATTGTCTGGATGACGGACGTTTCGCCCGAACTGCCCGTCACATTGGGGTGGTTCAAAGTATTCCCATTCCATGGCTGTGAGCTGAACGCGGGAGGAGCCGGGGCCGGCCGCTGCGGGGGAAGCGGCCGGCCGCCGACTCAACGATAGGAGCTCGGAGTCCGACGAGGTGCCGGGACGGTCGAGCCCGAAGACATGGACGACGAGCTACGGGTACTCACGGTTCCGGCGACGCCTGTTCCGGCTGATGCCGCCCGTGTTGTTGGGCGGACGGGTGTTGGCGGTGCGGGAACGATTCGGCAGGGGAGGGGCAGGCCGCTGCGCACCCTTCCGACCATCCGGTTCGAGGGCCTGCGGAGCGACTTCGTCCGGTGCGGGGGCCGACGAGTCTTCACGGGCCGCCCTGGCGCGCCGGAGTCGCACCCAGTTGATGTACGAACGCGTCGTCCCGGCCTGGTCGAGGAACTCGGACCGCAGCGCAGGGTCCCCGATGGAATCGTACTGTTCGACGAGTCCGGACGCGGCGTCGTCGGGATCGGGCGGGTTGGTGTCCATGTAGAGTCCCCTGGGTTCTTTTTGTATGTGTACCGGGCGTGACGAGAAATGGCGCACGTGCGGAAGGGCGGAAAAGCCCACGGCGAGGCGAGTTGATCCGCCAGGAGGAAGGTTTCTTCGGGTGGGTGGCAAAAGTGGGCGGGAAGGTTCTGGCCAATCTCGGGACGGGAAACGTGGAAGAACCCAAACCCATGTGATCGGCCGATGCAAGGGATTTGTCGACTTATTGGAAAATTCGCTTCCCGGGTGTCGTAGATGAATTCAGGGCATGCCGAAGAGGGCCCTTGCCAGGAGAGGTTCGGCCGCTCCCGGTAAAGGCGTTCCCGATTTCACGCTACACGGCTGGAAGGTGCCGCCACAAGGCCCCGGGGCGTGGAGGAAAGGCGGTTCTCGTGGTGCTGCCGCTGTGCGCATCGGGGGTGAATCGAGTAAGTGGGATCGAATGGGGGTGGATCTCGAAATTCGCCCCTATCGGGCATCGGGGGTCATTTGGTCGAGGGGGTGAGAGAGGCAATGAAGGCTCCACGTGCTGTGTCAAACGCTGTTGTCGGACGGGGTGTCAGTGTCAAACGGCGGGTGTATCGTGCAGTTCATGGGCGACGCGGCAGCTGAGGAGTGATGACGTTGGACACGGGCATGGACTTCGGTCCCTGGCTGGCCCGGCAGCTGAAGCAGTCGGGCATGAGCCAGGCCGACCTGGCGCAGCGGATCGGCCTGACGCGAGCTGCGGTCTCGGCCTGGATCACGGGCCGGGCGACCCCCCGCGAGGAGACGATCACCAAGATCGCCGAGGCGCTCGGTACGGACCTGGGGACGATTCACACCCGTACCGCCGACGCCCTGGTCGGCCTGCCGGTCTCCTGGTACCACCGGCCGGGCCACGCCGACGGCGGCCGCGAGTTCGGGAACGCGGCGGCCTTCGCCTTCGAGGCCGACGTCGAGGTCCTGGCCAGGGAGGCGACCCAGAACAGCCTCGACGAACGGCTCGACCTCGCCCAGCCGGTCCGGGTCCGATACACCTTGCACGAACTGTCGGGCGAGGCCTTGGCCCGGTTCCGCGACGAGATCCGCTGGGACGACCTGCTGCCCCACTACGAGGCGGCCGCGGAGCAGGACCAGAAGGTCGGACGCATGATCGCGGCCGGTCTGAGCGACATGTACGACCGGGACCGGCTGGTGCTCCTCCGCATCGACGACTACAATGCCTCCGGCCTGACCGGCGACGACTACGAGACCGGCCGTTTCGCCGCGGTCGTACGTCGACAGCTCGACAGCCAGAAGTCGGTGAGCGGTGCCGGTGGGTCCTACGGCCTGGGGAAGGCGACGCTCTGGGCGACCAGCCGCCTGGGCCTGGTCCTCATGAACTCCACCCTGTCGGAGCCGCACGAGGGCCGGACCGAGCGTCGGCTCGTCGGTCGCCTCGATCTTCCCTGGCGCGAGGTGGACGGTAGGCCGTGGGCCGGCCCCGCCTGGTTCGGTCGGCCGGACCCGGACGCGGAGGACGTCGACGTGGCCCGTTCGTGGTGGGCCGACGAGGAGAGCGTCGAACGCCTCCACCTCACGAGAGAGAGCACCGAGCCCGGAACGTCCTTCCTCATCGTCGGCGCGCACGATGTCGCCAGCCTCGTCGAGGGGACCGAGGGGAACGCCGACGTCGAGGACGACGACAGCGTGCACCGCATGCACCATCGCCTCAAGGAGGCACTCGGTCGGAACTTCTGGGCGGCCATGACCGGCGGGGGGAAGCAGAGGCCTCTGCTGGAGGCGTCCGTGAGGACGCTCCGCAACGGGGTGGAGATCATTCCCGAGACGCGGGTCGACCCTCGGGAGACCCAGCCCTCACGGACACGCGCCCTTCAGGCCTTCCTGGACGGTACGACCGTCGACAGGATGACGGAGGCCGGGCAGGTGGCCATGGCGACCGTCCCGCTGATGGTGCCGGGGCGGGCCGGTCGTGGAAACGGTGGTGAGCACCGGGCGGTCGTACTGGTCACGGAGGCCGAGGACCGCGACCACGGAAAGCCGAACAGGGTGACGACGATGCGGGGCAACCGCATGACGGTCAAGATCGGTTGGGTGCCCGGCCTGCCGGTGGGCACCAACCCCTTCCAGGCTGTCCTGCTCGCGGGCAGGGCGGCGGGGGAGGACGCTCCCTTCGCGGACGAGGCCGAGGCATTCCTGCGCGCCGCCGAACCGCCCGAGCACGACAAGTGGGGGCAGACGGAGGAGCTGCGGATGTTGTACTCGCCCTCCGCGTACCGACGGATCGGCGCGCTCACGACCCAGGCGAACAAGGCCGTGCGCGATCTGGTCGCCCTGCCGAAGAAGGGGCGCAAGGTCGGCTCGGAGCGTCTGCGCAAGCGTCTGGCGGTGGGGGGACGCAGGACGACCCGACCCACACCGGTGGCGGGCCCACCGACGCTGGAAGAGCTCGACGCGCGGATCGACGACAGCGGCGCGTGGTGCGTCACGGCCGAGATGAAGATCCCCGCCGGCGGCGATTCCTGGCGCCCCTCACCGGTGGCCAAGCTCGACGTGCGCTCCGGGCCCCGCCCGATCCTGGCCTGGTCCGAGCTCGTCGCCGTCCACAACTGCGAGATCGTCGACGGCGCGATCCGCTTCGCCCCCGGTTCGCGCACCGCGACCTTCCGTGGAACCACGGACGTGTCCACCCATCCGGTACGAGCCCAGTTCAGCGGCCTCGTCGTGGAACTCCGCACCGACAAGGGGGCCCAGGCATGAGGGCATACCCGTATCAGCGACTTCCCGGTGTGGTGTCGCTCCGGGTCACCTCCGTCGAGCTGCGGGGCCCGGACGACACCAGGGACCCTCTCGACATCAGTGCCTTCTCCGCGGTCGAGCAGGTGGTCGCGCCCGGTGCGTCGGGGCGGGACGACTGGGAGTGGCTCCGGATGAAGGTCTCGGCCACGGTGCCGGGCAGGGCGACCGCTCCCGACAGCCCCTGGACCGACCTGGCGGTCGTCGTCGTGCTGGGCGAAGGGGCCACCAACACACGGATCACCACGGCCCTCACTCCCGGGTCGGAGGGCGGCCGACAGTGGGTGGGACACCTCGATCTGTGGCGTGCGGACCATCTGGACCGGGCCACGATGTCCGTCCATGTCGTCGCCACGGTGGACGGCGTGGCGGGACGGGAGATCGCCGCCTCGACCAGGGACTGGATCGTCGACCTGAAGGCCGAAGCCCCGCTGCGCGATCGGGAACTCGACGTCGTCGAGGTCGGATTCCGTGAGGGTCCTCAGTGGCTGCGTCGGTTCCATGAGGTGCCTTGGGTCGTGGACACCTCCGGTGACCTCCCCGTCGTGCACATCAACACGGATTTCGAGGGGGTCTCCGAGCTGGTCGGTGGCAACGGCACCTCGGTCGACAACATGGTGCGGGATCTGCTCATCGCCCAGATGTGCACGGACGTGTGGACGGCCGTCTTCCACACCGCCATCGGAGACCTGGAGATCGAGGACGACGGGACTCCGCTGTTTCCCCGAGATTGGAGAGGCGAGGTGCTGCGCGAGATGCTGCCCGACGTCGTACCCGACCGCCCCGTCGAGGACGCACTGGGGGAGGTCCACCGACGAAGGACCGGAACGTCAGGTTGGACCGATCTCCAACCGCGCATCCACTACGCCGCCACACGCAGAGCCGATGTGCCCAAGGCGCTGAGCACCACCATCCGTGGCCTGGACGGCATCCACCGAGGAACCGACGCATGACCGACAAGCCGAACTTCCTCCCGGAGCGCCTGGCGTTGCTCGCGGACCTCAACGCGGCGCAGTACCTCACCGAGGGGCTGCTCTCGGGCAAGGAGGACGTACCCGCCATAGCGCTCAACAAGTCCACCGAGCCGCTCCCGTACGACGGTGGGAGTCGTGCGGAACTGGACCCGGTGCGCGCCTTGGTCGAGGACGCGATGTACCAGTTCCGGGACGACAGGCCGACGGCTGCCGACAGCTGGTTGGCACCTCGTCTGCACGCGACGCTCAGGCTCACCCGGCGGGAGGCGGCCGACCGCAGGATCTGGAACTACCTGGCCCTGGGCATGGCGCCGGACTACGTGGTCTGGCGCCACCTGGCGGCCAAATCGGAAGGCGCCCCGCCGAAGGTCGCCGCCCGGCGGTTCCGAGGTCCGGCGTACACCCAGGCGTTCGCACGACTGTGGTGGGCTGCCGAGTTGTTCCGCGACGGCCCCGACTACGGGCCGGTGGTGACCGTGTGTTCCAACCAGGACATGCTGAACACCGCGCTGCGGGTCGACGTGATCGACCACCGACCGACGGCACAGGCGATGGTGCGTCTGATGGAGCGAGGCACCGTGCGGACCGGCCGGGAGGTGAACGCCCTGGTGGCGGCCGTCAACGCCTCCGCCGCGACACTCATGTACGACGTCGTCGCGCCCGACGCGGAGCGGGACGGCAGGCCGGTGCGGGAATGGATCGAGGCGGCGGAGTCAGCTCCGGCCGTCCCGCGCAGGGACCTGCCCGTCGGACCGTACGAGGAGAGAACTCCGGAGCGATCGGTCGACGTGCTCGTCGATCACTTCGCGGAACTCTTCGCCGAAGCTCCCGTACGGGGCCGCGCGGATGCCGACGAGGGGGCCGACACCGAGGCCTGAGGTGGCGCCGGCCGTCGAACGGCCGCCGGCGGGGCCGACGACAGCGGCGGTTCTTCCCGCGGCAGCCACTCCTTCAACAGCGTGTACCACTTCTCCTGCGGCGGTTCGCGGAGCAGCGCCATGCTCAGGATGTGCAGGGACAGGCGAGGCGGAATGGCGTTGCCGATCTGCTGCGCCACGTCGGTGGAGCGCCAGGGGTAGGCGGTGGGGAAGGTCTGCAGCAGACCGGCCTCCGCCGGGGAGAGGCGCGCGAGTTCGTCCTTGTCCCTGATCACGATCTCGCCCGACCTGTCCTTCCTCAGTCGGTAGAGACGGTTGCGGCGTACCTTGCCGGTGATCGTCGGGGCCGGCTCTCCGGACTCACGGCGTCCGCGGTTCTTGGGATCGCCGCCGGATCCGTAGTTGGAGACCATGACGAATTCCGACGTCCGCGTGGCGCGCAGCGCGTCCCCCATGGACACCCAGGGCTCGACGCCGCCCCCGCTGCGCGAGGTGCGGAACAGCGATCCGTCCTGGTGGTCGTGGGTCGGGGGCAGCCGTTCGGCGCCCTTCCGGTACCGCTGGTGCGTCGCCTCCGGGAAACGGACCTTACGGTGTTCGTTCCCCGGGTCGAACTGAGCGATCAGGACCGCCCGGCGCCGCGTCTGCGGGACGCCGAAATCCTCGGTGTGCAACACATGGGCCTCGGCGGCGTAGCCGGCCCTCCGGAGGATGTCCGCGAAGTGCTTCCACACCGGCAGCACGGTGGGCACCTGCTCCAGCACGATCACCTCGTACGGCCTGTGGCGCTTGAGCTTCGCCTCCATGATCCAACGCAGCGGCTGAAGCACGAACCCCGTCCGGTCGTCCGACATCGCGTCGGTCTCGGCCTTGACCTCTTTCCAGGCGACATCGAACGATGTCTCGTCCTCATGGTCCGCCAGCCGCGTGGCCAGGCGCAGCACGTCGTCCAGAGCCTGATGGCCCTTCCGGCTCCCCGCGACGGAGAACGACTGGCAGGGCGGCCCGCCGGTGAGCAC
This sequence comes from Streptomyces sp. NPDC007346, assembly GCF_040703535.1. Lineage (NCBI taxonomy): Bacteria > Bacillati > Actinomycetota > Actinomycetes > Kitasatosporales > Streptomycetaceae > Streptomyces > Streptomyces sp. NPDC007346. Next base: position 4,607 of record NZ_JBEYKR010000031.1, on the reverse strand, counting down.
GGTCGCCTCGACGACCGAGGGGTCGCACGGCCCGAGTGCGGCGACGTCCTTCACGTCGGTGGTCAGGAGGCCGGCCGCCGTACGCGTGGCACGTGTGGCGTCGTCCCATTCCACCCCGATGCTCTCGACACCCTCGTCCTTCATGATCGTGGCGGCGATGTCGAGGCCGCCGGGCCCTGCGAAGAGGTCGACGATCCCGTACTTCGCAGGGGGAAGTGAAGGGGGGGAGGGGTGGGTCATGGTGTGTAAGTGTAACTAGCGATCAAGTTGGGTATCGCCCGTCCTTCGAGGTCCGGCCCTCACCCGGGATCAGCTGTTCAGGGCGGTGGCGATGGCCCGTCCGAGCGCCGTCGCGACCGGCGGCGGAGAGGCATGTCCGATCTGTCGATAGCGGGCGGTCTTCTTCCCGGCGAACTGCCACCCAGGTGGGAACGCCTGCAGAAGAGCTGTCTGCGCGTCGGTGAGTTTGACCATCCCGGACATGGCGTCGTCCGGCCCCGGCACGTCGTCGGCCAGCGCTCCGCCGTTGACCCCCATCCGTTCCCAGGCCTTCTTCGACCCCGTCGGGCCCAGGTCCGCACCTCCCCGGTTGTCCGAGCCGCCCACCAACGTCGGAGCGACACTCACGGCCTGTGCTGCCCAGGCGTCGGCCCCGGGCCAACCCCGGGCGGCCATGGACCGGCGCAACGCCCGCCCCACCGGTACGTGGACCGTGACCGTCGGAACGGGCGGGTCGAACGCGTCGAAGTGCTGCTCCTTCAACGCGACGAGCACCCCTTGCTTGCGATCCTGCGGTACGCCGAAGTCGGCGGCGTTCAGGACGAACCAACGGAAGCGATAGCCGAGATGTTCGAGCTCCTTGCGGATGAACTCCCGTACGCCCTCGAAGTTCGGTGAGTCCACCAGCCCCGGAACGTTCTCGATGAGCAGGGCTCGGGGCCGGATGGAGTGGGCGAGCAACACCGAGGCCTCCAACAGCCGCAGCTCCTCCTCCGTCTCCGCCCTCGCCACCGTCGCGCTGGACTTCACCCGGGGCAGCCCGGCGGAGAGCAGGTCCACGTCGTAGGTGTGCTGATGCTCGGCCGGATCGAAGTCCAGAAGGTCCATCTCCAGGACGTTCCAGGTGGGCCGGTTCAGGAGCAGTGTCTCGCAGGCCACTCGCTTACGGTCCAGGAGCAGTACGGGATCGAATCCCGCCCCCTCCAACCCCAGCGCCAACCCGCCCGCGCCCGCGCACACATCGACGAACCGCAGCTTGCTCATCGGCCCCCGCCCTTGTTCCGTGTCTGCCGTTCCCGCTCGACGGCCGCCGCGACCAGCTCGGCGGCCCCGGCCGGCGCCTCGTGCTCCCAGAAACGCAGCACCGTCCACCCCGCGGCGGCCAGATGTTCGGTCGTCTCCCGGTCGCGTGCCATGTTGCGGTCGAGTTTGTCACGCCACCACTGGGCGTTCGCCTTCGGTTGCGTGGCGTGCTCGGGGCAGCCGTGCCAGAAGCAGCCGTCGATCATCACGGCGACCTTGGACCGGGGGAAGGCGATGTCCATCGTCCGCCGGGGCATGTCCGGCACGCGGGCGTTCACCCGGAAGCGATAACCGGCCGCGTGCAGGAGCTTGCGCACCGCGACCTCGGGAGCGGTGTCTCGCCTGGCCTGGCGGCTCATGCGGGCGGACACGCTCGGGGATGAAGGTCTGGCCGTGCTCATTGCTTCCAGTGTCCTATGAACTGCCTCGGCGCCATCGGTGATCGAGGAGCCTGCGCGACGGCCCGGCCCGGAGCCCTTGCGTGGATCGGGCCGCGGCTGTCACGCAGGACGCTCACCCCCCGTGGCACCCCCCATAAGCCTCCCCCGACCCGCACCAGCAGGCAGCCGTGCGTGACGGGGGCCAAGGGGTGGCGCGGCCTCGGGCGGCGAGGGTGGTGGCGTATTGGGGGAGGAGGCCCGCGTCGGTGGGGGGCGTGGCCTCGGAGGCGGCGAAGGCCTCGTACGAGGGGACCGTGCCCGTGACGATGCCCAGGTTCGGGGTGCCCGTGGCGTGGAGGTCGCGCAGGGACGCCTCCAGGCGGGACAGGTGGGTCTCGCGGTCCACGTACTCGCCCGTCAACTCGGGGTACGCCGTCAGGAGTTCGCCGAGTTCCCGCTCGGGCCAGTGCAGCACCGCCACCGGGAACGGGCGGGAGAGCGCCGTGCGGTACGTGCCCAGCTCCGCGCGCAGGCGGGTGATCTCCGCCTCCAGCTCCACCGGGTCCGAGGAGCCCAGCGACCACAGGCGCTTCGGGTCGTGGAGTTCGTCCAGGGGGACCGGGGCCGTGTGCAGGGCGCCGGCCAGCTCGTCCCAGGGGTCATGGGCCAGGCCCATCAGCCGGCGTACCCGGTGCCGGCCCGTGAGCAGGGACTGCGTCGCGTACGGGACCTCCTCGCCCGGGGCCAGCAGCAGCGTCAGCGCGGTCGAGAAGAAGTCGTGCGCCGACTCCAGCTCGTCGTGCGTCTCCAGGGTCTCGGCGGCGACCTGCCAGGGTGCCGCGTCCAGCGGGCCCGCCGCGCGGATGCCCTCGATGATCGCGCGGGCCTCGGCCTCGTGCCCGTACTCCCAGAGGTTCGACGCCTTCAGGGCCTTGATCAGGTGCGGGTTCTCGACAGCGGACTCGGGGGCGGCCAGCAGGTCGTCGTAGAGCGTGCTCGCGCGGGCACGGTCACCGGCGAGTTCCAGATGGGCCGCGGCCCGCAGGACCAGCGGTTCCCGGTCCTCGGGGTACTGCGCCGCGGTGCGCAGCAGGCGCTCGGCTTCGGTGGTGTGGTCGGCAGGCGTGTCGGGGCGCATGGACCACACGGTACTGCCGGACAGAGGCCGTCGGGAGGAGAGGTGGGAAGCCTGGCCGGAAGCGGGATCGGGGAGGTGTGGAAGCGGATTCGCCGGAGAAGCATGGAGAGTTATGGGGTTTCGTCCTGTCGTTCCGACTGGGTGGCAACGGGAGAGCGTCGCGCTCGCCGCCTTGCGCCCCCGGTCGCCGAAACCGCGACCGCGCCAGGGAAGCCGGGCCCATCCGATCATCGTGTATAACGAAAGGAGCGTCCGGACCGACCGGAATGCCGTACGGAGAGGAGACGCCGATGCGTGACGCCAACCGTCTGCGCGGTGCCTTCGTCCGGCTGCTCCGGCCCGTCGGCCTCCTGGTCCTCCTCCTCGCCGAGGTCGTCCTCGCCGAGGGCGGTGGCCTCTCCGCCGCCGTGGCGCTCGCCGCCACCGCCGCGGTCGGTTCCGCGCTCCTCGCCTGCTCCGTGATCAGCGCCCGCTGCGCGTCCCCGGTGCCCCGCACCCGGGTCCGTACGGCGATCAGGGACCGGGAGAAGCGCACCGCCTTCCTGCCTCAACGCGACCCCGACGCCCGCGGCCGGACCAGGCCCCGAGCTCCCGGGCACGCCCTCCTGACGGCCGCCGCCGCGTAGGGCACTCCCGCACGTCGAACCCGTAGCGCCCCCGCACCGGCCGTCCTGCCGCGTACCGCATGCGTACGTCCCACTCCCGGCACGACGAGACCCCCGGAGGGCTCACCCATGTCCGCCTTCATGTCCGCTTTCGCGAACCTGGTCGGCTCCCTCGCCGATCTGCTCCAGCCGCTGTTCCACGGCGCGTCCGCCGCCGCCGCGATCATCCTGTTCACCGCCCTCGTCCGGCTCGCCGTCCACCCCCTCTCGCGGGCCGCCGCCCGTGGGCAGAAGGCCCGTACCCGGCTCCAGCCGCAGATCGCCGAACTCCGCAAGAAGCACGGGAAGAACCCCGAGCGGATGCAGAAGGCGATCATGGAACTGCACGCCGCCGAGAAGGTCTCCCCGCTCTCCGGCTGCCTGCCGAGCCTGCTCCAGATGCCCGCGTTCTTCCTGCTCTACCACCTGTTCTCCAGCGGCTCCATCGGCGGCGAGCCCAACGCGCTCCTCGGCCACGACCTCCTCGGCGCCCCGCTCGGCGGGCGCTGGCACGACGCCCTCGCGAACGGCGGGGCCTTCGGGGCGCAGGGCCTGGTGTACGTCGGGCTCTTCGCGCTCGTCCTCACCGTGGCCACCTTCAGCTACCGGCTGACCAAGCGGCAGATGGCGGCCAACCCGATGGCCCCGGCCACCGGCCCCGACGGGCAGCCCATGCCCGGTATGGGGGCGATGGTGAAGATGATGCCGCTGCTCTCGTTCGCGACCCTGATCACCGTCGCCGTCGTACCGCTCGCCGCCGCCCTGTACGTCGTCACCACGACCGCCTGGAGCGCCGCCGAGCGGGCCTGGCTCTACCGGGACATGTACCGCGACGCGGGTGAGGCCGCCCCGGGCGGTGCCATGACCAAGGCGGCGTAGCAGGGCCGGGCGGCGGGGTGGGGCAGGGGGAGGGGCAGAGGGAGGGGCGGGGCAGGGGGCGGGGCGAGGGCATGGGCATCGTGACGGCTTCCCGCGCCGGGCATCGTGACGGCTCCCCGCGCCGGGCATCGTGACGGCTTCCCGCGCCGGGCATCGTGACGGTTCCCCGTGTTGCTGCTGGGGCCGCGCATTGAACAGCTCGCCCGGTTGCGGCACGAACGCCGGCAGGTCGTCGGCCACCAGGCGCACGCTGCGCACCGGTGC